>VGPF01000059.1 GCA_016875535.1 Chloroflexota bacterium | reverse complement strand
TCACTTCGCTTGGCTTTGCAAACGTCAGGACGCTGCTTGCCAGTGGGAACGTTGTCTTTGAGGCTTCGAACGCCAAGGCCGCCACATCGTCGGTGATCGAGGCGGCCCTGGAAAAGGCTTTCGGTAAGAAGATCGGTGTCATCGTCCGCACGGGCGAGGCGCTCCAGGCCATGGTGAAGGCCGATCCGTTCAAGGGCATCAAGGTCACGCCGGAGACGCGCCTCTACGTCACCTTCCTCGGGCCCGCCTCGTCCAGCAAACTCAAGCTCCCCTACGAATCGCCTGACAGGGCCTTCCGCATCCTCTGCCTAGCCGATGGCGCTCTCTATAGCGTCCTCACGCTAACCCCAGGCAAGGGCACGGTAGACGCCATGGATGTTCTGGAGAAGGAGTACGGGAAGCAAGTGACGACTCGGAACTGGAACACCGTGCAGAAGATAACGGCGCTGATCTAGCTTGCATGGTGACTTCCCAGGCTCTGCTATCATGGTATCGGTAAGCGATTTTGCTGGTGGAGGATGGATGTGAAGTGGATCGTCTCTGATGCGAAGCACCTTGGTGGGGCTCCTAGAGTACGCGGTACGCGCATTTCTGTCGGCCAACTACTCGAACTCATCGCGACTGGGATGTCTATCAGCGAGATAACTCGGGAGTATCCAAGCCTTAGCGAAAGAGCTATTAGAGGTGCGTTGACTGAGCTGGCCCGTTCTGACAGGCTGACGGCCGCGTGAGAGTTCTCCTCGACGAGAATCTACCTGAGTCACTGGTTACCCGATTACGCGCCCTAGGGCATCACCTGGACTCAGTGAACAGCCTTCGTCTCAAAGGCCTTGATAACGGCACCCTCTACCGCAAAGTCGCGAAGGGCTATGACCTTTGCTTCACTCGGGATGCCGGATTCGCCCGAAGCGTCCAGAAGACACCCGGGCAAGCTCGAGTGAAGCTCCTGAGAGTAACCTTGCCACAAACGAAGGCCAATCTGTTTGTTCAGAGATTTACCCAGGCCTTTGAGACAGCCGATTGGTCCAGCTATGTGAGTGGGGCCGATTGGCCATGACCACCTCCGCCCTTGCGATGATGGAGATGAACGGCGTCGCGCGGCACGTCGGTTCGATGCATTACGTTCTGGCCTGACCACTTTCCTCTTCTTATATAAGAAGAGGAAGCGTGCCGAGGGTTTGACGGGGCCTAGCCAAGTATCGTAACGTGGAAATATGCCCACGAAGCGCGCAAGTCCTAAGACCAAGTTGCCCGCCGCCGAAAAGGCGGAGAAGGCGCCCAAGAAGGCCGCCCGGAGTTCCCCCGGGAGCGGCAAGAAGCTGGTAATCGTTGAATCGCCCGCCAAGGCGAAGACGATCGGCCGTTACCTGGGCTCGGACTTTGAGGTGAAGGCTTCCATGGGGCACGTGCGCGATCTGCCCAGCTCCAAGATCGGCGTGGACCCGGAGCAGGGCTTCGCCCCGGTCTATGTGGTCCCCAAGGAAAAGAAGGCCCTCATCAAGGACTTGGCGCAGGCGGCGGAAGACTCCAGTGAGCTCTTCCTGGCAACAGACCCTGACCGCGAAGGAGAGGCCATCGCTTGGCACCTCCTTGAAGCAATTGATGTGAAGGACAAGCCCGTCAGTCGTGTCGTCTTCCACGAGATTACTGAGCCTGCGATCAAAGAGGCATTCTCCCACCCGCGAAAGATAGACGGTCACCTGGTGGATGCCCAACAGACGCGCCGTATCCTGGATCGTCTGGTCGGCTATAAGCTGAGTCCGCTCCTGTGGAGTAAGCTCCGCGGCGGCCTCTCCGCAGGGCGCGTGCAGTCAGCGGCGCTCCGCATGCTCGTGGACCGCGAGCGCGAGATCGAGAAGTTCATTCCCCAGGAGTACTGGCGCTTCGTCCTTGAGATGAGCAAGCGTTCGGCGAGCCCGGACGAAAAGGTCATCGTCTTCCAAGCCCTGCTCAAGTCGGTCAAGGGCCAGGACGGCAAGCTGGAGGTCCGCAATCAGGCCGAGGCGGACGCCATCAAGGCCGACCTGGACGGCGCTGCCTACGTGGTGGCGGACGTGAACCAGCGCGAGTCCAAGCGCCGCCCGCCTGCGCCCTTTACCACCAGCACCATGCAGCAGGACGCCTTCCGCAAGATCCGCTTTTCGGCCCGCGCTACCATGGCCGTCGCCCAGCAACTCTATGAAGGCCTCTCCATCGGAAGTGAGGGCGTCGTCGGTCTCATCACTTACATGCGCACGGACTCGCCCGTGGTCAGCGCAAGCGCCCTTACGGAGACCCGCGACTTCATCGGGAAGAAGTACGGCGCGGACTTCGTGCCGGAGAGCCCGCGCACCTACGTTGCGAAGGCCAAGGGCGCGCAGGAGGCCCACGAGGCTATCCGTCCCACCGTTATCTACCGCGAGCCGTCCGCCATCAAGCATGACCTTCACAGCGACCAGTTGATGCTCTACGACCTTATCTGGAAGCGCATGGTCGCCAGTCAGATGGCCGACGCCATCTTTGACGCGACGACGGTGCAGGTCGAGGCCCAGTGCCCCTCAGGCAGGACGTATATCTTCGAAGCCAAGGGCGAGGTGGAGAAGTTCAAGGGCTTCCTGGCGCTTTACCAGGAAGGCAAGGACGCCAACGGCGCCGAGGATGATGGCGCGCTGCCTGCCATGGCCCAGGGCGAAGGGCTGGAGCTTTTGAAGCTGGACCCCCAGCAGAAGTTCACCCAGCCGCCGCCGCGCTATTCGGAGGCCTCCCTCATCAAGGCGATGGAGGAGAACGGCATCGGCCGGCCCAGCACCTACGCGCCCACGATCTCGACGCTCTATGACCGCGAGTACATCAAGAAAGAGGGCGGGACGCTTCGCCCACAGCAGATCGGCCGCATGGTGGACCAGCTGCTGGAGGACGCCTTCCCCACCGTGGTGGACCTGCAGTTCACGGCGCGCATGGAAGAGGAGTTGGACGAGATCGCCGATGGCGAGAAGGAATGGGTGCCGGTCCTCCGCGAGTTCTACGACCCCTTCAACAAGTCGCTCGAAATCGCCAAGGAGACGCTGCGGAAGCGCCACGAAATGTCAGACGAGAAGTGCGACCTCTGCGGTAGCCAGATGGTTATCAAGAGCGGACGCTTCGGCCGGTTCCTGGCCTGCATCCGCTACCCGGAGTGCAAGGGGACCAAGCCCTTCCAGATCAAGACGGGCGTGAAGTGTCCGCTGTGCACCACGGGCGATATCCTGGAGAAGAAGAGCCGCAAGGGCAAGCGCTTTTACGGCTGCTCCAACTACTTCAATAAAGAGATCAAGTGCACCTTTGCGATGAACCTGAAGCCCATGGCGGAGCCGTGCCCCAACTGCGGCAGTCTGCTGGGCGAATGGGGGAAGGGCGCGCGCTGCACCAAGTGCGATTACAAGGGCAAGCGGCCCACCGCCGCCGCTCCGACCGCGCCTCCCGCCGAAGGCCAGGCCCCGCCTCCGATTGAGGAGGACCTGGAGGAAGGCGCGGAGATGGACCGCGAGGGCATGGAAGAGCCTGTCACCGCGCCTGCGTAGGCAAAGTCATGGCAACCTCACGCGCGATACGCCCCTTAGGAGCTGCGCCGCGAAGGCCGACTCTGGATCTACTCCTCGCCCTCTTCCCACTTCTGGAACCTCGGATAGCCGTACTGTTCGCGCATCTCCGAGATCCCGATCGTCTTGCCGTTCCACTGGGCGTGCGCCTGCCGCAAGAGCCAGAGTGAAGCCTCCGCGCCCACCACCGTCTTCTCCCATGTGGACGTATCGAACTTGGGAATCTTGGACTTGAAGTTCATCACAAAGCCCTCTGAGGCGATGGGCACGTCCACCCGCAGGCAGGTGTTAGTGATGGGCTTGTCCTTCAGCTCCACCGCCATGCCCATCGTCATGCGCTCCAGGGCGGCCTTGGCCATCCCGTAGGGCAGCTGCCCCGAATATTGGTTCGTCGCCGCCTTGGATGAGACGTTCTGAATGTGCCCCCAGCCGTTCTTGAGCATGGAGGGCAGGACGAGCCGGGCCAAGAGATACGGCGCGCGCAGGTCCAGCGCCATGATGAGGTCGTAGCGATTCATGGGCAGTTCCAGGAGCGGCGCAGGGAAGTCTATCGCGGCATTGTTGATGAGGATATCAATCCGCCCGAAGGCGTCCAGCGTCTCTTTCACGGCGCGCTCCACATCGCCATCGTTCGTGAGGTCGGCGGAGACGGCAAGCGTCTTCACGCCGGAGGACTTGGCCGCCCGCGCCGTCTCGTCCACCGTGCCCGGAAGCTTGAGCGGCTTGGCGTCCGATGCGCGCGCCACCGCGGCCACGTGCGCGCCCTCCCTGGCCAGGCCGATGGCGATAGCTTTGCCGATGCCCCGGCTCGCCCCGGTGACAAGGGCGACCTTTCCCTTGAGCTGCGACATGGGTGCCTCCAGAAGATGCCTCGCAGGAACCCTACGGTGGGCGGGCCTCCGAGTCAAGCCGCGCTACAGCGCGTTCATCACGCCGGAGGCAAGCAAGAGCAAGAGCAGAAGCCCAAGGCCGATGCGATACCAGATGAAGATGTGCGTTGAGTGCCGCTGGAGATAGCGCAAGAGGAAGGCGATGGCGAGGAAGCCCGAGATCGCGGCGGCGACAATGGAGACGAGGAGTCCTGCCGTCGAGAGGCTTGTCGAATCCAGGGCGTCAGGGAGTTGGTAGAGCGCCGATCCGATGATCGCGAGGATGGAGAGGAGGAAGGAGAAACGCGCCGCTGCCTCCCGGGTCAGGCCCGCGAAGAGGCCGCCTGCGATGGTGGTCCCTGAGCGCGAGGATCCCGGGATGAGGGAGACGACCTGCGCCGCGCCCACGATCGCCGCCTCCCGCCAGCCTATCTGGCCGATGCCGCGCGTCCGCCTGCCGAAGAGCTCAGCCGTCCAGAGGACAACAGCGAGGCCGAGAAGCGTGGAGGCGATGACCCACAGGCTCTTCGTGAAGTCGCCTTCGATGACGTTGCGGAGGGCCAGGCCGAAGACGACGATGGGGATCGTGGCGAGAAGGATGAGCCAGCCCAGGCGCGCCTGGAGACGGTCATCGGCGGTGGCGGTATCCCGTTTGGCGATGGTGACCAGGAAGCCGCGCGTGATGCGCACGATGTCCCTTCGGAAATAGGCCAGCACGGCTAGGAGCGTCCCCAGCTGGACCACCGCGAGGAAGGCCGTCCACTCCTCAGGCCTGTCCGCGTCTATGACGCCCATAAGCCTGCCGGTGATGGTCAGGTGGCCTGTGCTGCTGATGGGGAGGAACTCGCTGAGCCCCTGCACAAGGCCCAGGACGATTGCTTGCCAGATTGCCATAGGTGTAAGTGAGCCGACCCAGGTATTGTAGCGGAGGCCTCTGGGAAGAGCCTTGTGACATAATGTTCCATTCGACTGCTTGGCGATTTAGTTCTAAACTAGGTTCATCATGCCCGTCTCCTCGACACATGCCGAGGCGCTTGCTGCCTATCTGCGCCATCTGAGCGCTGAGCGAGGCCTTTCGCCACGCACGCATGAGGCCTACGACTTTCACGTCCGCGTCTTCCTCGATTTTCTCGAGAGAGAGGGGATCGCGGACCTTGCCGGCGTAGACCGCGCCGTTATACGCAAATACATCGCCTCCCTGGCTGAGCGGCAACTCGATAAAGCGGGAGTCGCCCTTCGCCTGAGCTCCATTCGCTCTTTCTTCCGCTACCTGGCGCAGCAGGAGACTGTCCCTAGGCGCGGCCTGTGGTCCAAGCGCTCCAAGGAGGCCAAATCGCTTTCGCCCAAGCTGGACGTGCGGCTGCCCTCTTTCCTCACGACGCAGGAAATCTCCACGATGCTTGCTGCGCCCGATGTCACCGACCTCTACGGCGCTCGGGATAAGGCGCTCCTTGAGCTGATCTACGCAGCCGGCCTCCGGGTGAGCGAGGTGGTGGGCCTGGAGGTGCGCCATCTGGATATGGGCAACAAAGAGGTGCGTGTCTGGGGCAAGGGCTCCAAGGAGCGCATCGTGCTCATGGGGCGGCCGGCGCAGGAGGCGCTCCATCGCTATCTGCAGGACTTCCGTCCCCAGCTCCTTCTCGACAGGCCGAAAACGGATGCGCTATTCTTGAACAGATACGGCCGCCGCCTGACCCAGCGCTCGGTGCAGCATATCGTGAAGGAGTATGCGCTGAAGGCCGGGCTGGACGCGGAGCGGGTGCACACCCATACGCTGCGCCACAGCTTCGCGACGCACCTCCTGGACGGCGGCGCCGATCTGCGGGTGGTGCAGGAGCTGCTGGGCCACAGCAGCCCTTCGACGACGCAGATCTACACCCACATCACGCTGTCTCGCGCAAAGACGGTCTATACGGCGGCCCACCCGATGGCACGGAAGAGGGCGCTAGAGGCCGAAGATCATGCATCGGCCATGACGATGCCGGTCCGGCAGGAGGAATGAGATGAAATATCTGGTGATCCAAGGCCCGAACCTGAACTGGCTCGGCAAGCGCGACCCGAAGATCTACGGCAAGATGTCCCTCGCCGAGATACACGCCGCCCTGGCTAAACGGGCGAAGGAGCTCGGCGCGCAGGTCGTCACCTTCCAATCGAACCATGAAGGGGCGATCGTGGACTTTATCCAGAAGAACGGCCCCACGGCAGACGGCGTCATCATCAACCCGGGCGCTTACCTGGCCACAGGCTATGCCATCGCGGATGCGCTGCTGGATCAGGGGAAACCCGTGGCCGAGGTGCATCTCTCCAACGTCCACGCCCGAGATGAGTGGCGCAGGAAGTCGGTCATCGCATCCATCGCCAAGGGGGTCATCGTGGGCTTCGGCTGGCGGGGCTACATCGCGGCGCTGGAGCTTCTGGTGGCCGAGGCGAAACAGAAGGGCTAGAATTGCTCCTGCGCCCCATCCGCGTTACTCCGGCGCGCTAGAATCGAGCCGCTTCCCATGAACCTTCGAGTCAAACGATTGCGCGAGCGCCTGGCCAAGGACGGCTTCGACGCAATCTTCATCGCGACCTCGGAGAACCGTCGCTACCTCTCCGGCTTCACGGGCAGCGCGGGCTACCTGGTTATCTCCCAGGACCTGGCGATCATCGCCACGGACTTCCGCTATTGGGAGCAGGTGGGGCGACAGTGCCCGGACTTTGAGCTGTGCAAGCTCTCGGGCGACCTTGCAACGTGGCTGCCTGAGGTCCTGACGCGGGCCGAGGCGAAGACGGTGGCCTTTGAGGCGCAGAACGTCAGCGTGGCCTTTCATGAACTTCTGAAGAGCGCCCTTGCCAAGATGAAGCCTGGGTCGCGGCCGAAGCTCATGGCGACGAGCGACTTTGTGGAGGGATTGCGCCTCTACAAGGACGAGAAGGAGTCCGACATCCTACGGCGCGCCATCGAGATCGCCGACAACGCCTTCCTTGCGGTCGCGCCGACGATCAAGCCGGGGGAGACGGAGGCCGCGGTCGCCTGGCGGCTGGAGGTTTCGATGAAGGAGCAGGGCGCCGATGGCCCTTCCTTCGAGACCATCGTCGCAGCGGGGCCGAACTCGGCGCTGCCGCACCATCGCCCGAGCGAGAAGCGGATCGAGCGGCATGAGCCCATCGTCCTGGACTTCGGCGCGCGCTACCAAGGCTATTGCAGCGACATCACGCGCACGGTCTTCCTAGGCGGACCGGACGCCACCTTTCAAAAGGTGTACGACTATGTGCTTGCTGCGCAGGAGACGGCCATCGCCGCGGCGCAGGCGGGGATGACGGGCCACGATGTGGACAAGCTGGCGAGGGATGTCATCGAAAAGGCGGGCCACGGCGACAAGTTCGGCCACGGGACCGGCCACGGCGTGGGGCTGCTCATCCATGAGAACCCGCGGGTCTCCCGGAACGCCGCGAACGAGCTGAAGGACGGCATGTTCTACACCGTGGAGCCGGGGATCTATCTCCCGGGGCTGGGCGGCGTGCGCATCGAGAACATCGTCACCCTTGAGAAGGGGAGGCCAGTGAACCTGACGCGGGCGCCGAAGAAAGAGATGCAGCGGCTATAGGGGGAGACCTCTCCCTTGGTCCCTCTCCTGAGAAGCGAGGGATGGGGGCTGCTGGAGCAGCCCAATTGGTGGAATCACCCTCACCTTCCGGGAAGCATCGGGGCCGAGGATACGGCCTGAAGACAAATGCTTCTCGGGTTCCTCTCCCCTCGGGCTAGAGGAGACTTTCTCGGGCAGGCCTCAGGCCGCCCGCGTGTAGGGGCGCGTGCCCCGCGCCCTGGCAGCGGGTGGCCCTCTCCGGTGCGGCACACGGAGAGACAGGGGGCGGTCCCGGTGCCGCTCCGATGCCTCATGCGGAGTGAAGACACACACGGGGTGAGGACACGCGCTCCGGTGAAGCACACGGAGTCCTTCAGAAAGGACCGCGTTCGTCCGATGGAATCGGACCGCCCCTACGCGGAAGGCCGCGAGGCGGTGGGCCGCAGACCTCTCTCTTATTCCTCGCGAAGCTCCAGGAAGAGCGCACGAGGCGAGGGACGCCTTGTTGATTGTACGCGATGGGGTGAAGCTCCCTGCGGTGGTGTTGTAGCTGGTATGCTGTGCGGAGATAGAACCGCGCCCAAGACAGCATGTCCATCTACAAAGTTTCGCAGATCGCCAGGTACGTCCGCGAGTATATCGAGCGGGACCGCATCCTTGCCGACCTGTACCTGAGCGGCGAAGTCTCCAACCTGACCAAGTCGGCGGCTGGCCATTATTACTTCACGCTGAAGGACGGCGATGCCCAGATCCGGTGCGTGATGTTCAAGCCTGCCACCGGCGCTGAGGCGCTGACCCACGGCGCGGCGGTGGTGGCCCACGGGCGTGTCTCTTTCTACCAGCAGCGCGGCGACTTGCAGTTCTATGCCGACCTGGTCCAGCCGGAGGGGGTAGGCGAATTGCACATGGAGTTCCTGCGCCTCAAGGCGAAGCTTGAGGAGGCGGGACTCTTTGACCCGACGCGCAAGCGCTCGCTGCCTGCCTTTCCCAAGCGCATCGCCGTCATCACCTCGCGCACGGGGGCCGTCTGGCACGATATCCAGAAGATCATCGGGCGGCGCTATCCTCTGGTGGAGATTGTGCTTGTCCATGCGGCCGTTCAGGGAGACCAGGCACCCGGCGAGGTGGTCGCAGGGCTGAAGCTGGTGAATCGCACGCCGGGGCTGGACGTGGTCATCGTGGCTCGCGGCGGCGGCTCCATGGAGGAGCTATGGGCCTTCAACGACGAGCGGGTGGCGCGGGCGATCTACGGCTGCAGGGTCCCCGTGGTGAGCGCGGTGGGCCATGAGACGGACTTCACCATCGCGGACTATGTGGCCGACCTGCGCGCGCCGACGCCTTCGGCCGCCGCCGAGATTGTGGTGCCGGACCGCCGGGAGTTGAAGGATCGGGTGCGCACCTTTGAGGGCCTGCTCCATGAGGCGCTCACTGCCAGGGTGGAGGGGGCGCGGGAGCAGGTGCGCACCCATGAGCTCCGGCTGGCGCGCCTGGCGCCGGACGTGGCGATGCGCCGCCAGCGCGTGGACGAGCTGACGAGGGCGGCCACGGCAGTGATGCGGCGGGAGCTGGCCTTGTGGCGCGAGCAGATCAAGGGCAGGATGACGCAGCTGGGGGCGCTGCACCCGGGGAACACGTTGAACCGGGGCTATGCCTTGGTGGAGCAGGCCCTAAGTGGGGCGCTGGTCACCAAGAGGGCCCAAGTCGCTTCCGGGGATGCGCTCTACGTGCAGGTGAGCGATGGGCGCTTCGCGGCGCAGGTTAGCGGCGACGGTCCACCGCCGCCGCGGCGTGCGGCGAAGCGTGGGAAGAGGGCCACGCGGTCTGAGGAAGCGGCGGGCCAGCAGAAGATGATGCTGTAGGAGTAGGGTTATCGCTAACAACAAGAGCCCCCTGGCGTCGCCAGGGGGCTCTTACATTTCGGACTATGCGAGCGACGGGATCTTGTTACTTATTCAGCCAGACGTTTTCGAACTTGTGGGCGGAGGTGACGACGAAGGCGCGGGAGACGGGGAGGTTTTCAACGTAGGGATGCGCGCCGAAGACTGTGGTCAGCTCGGCGAATGGGACAAAGGTCGCCCACTCGAACATCCTGCGCTGGAGGTCCCAGACCATGTCGCGCCGCTTCGCGAAGTCCAGCGTCTGCTCCTGGTCGGTGAGGAGTTTGTCCAGGTCAGGGTTGGCGAGCTTACCGTAGTTGTTGGCTCCTGTGGAGGAGATGTAGTTCACGATCTGGTCGTACGGGTCGTCCAACGTCTGACCGCCGCCGGCGGTGCCGATATCGAAGTCGTTGCG
>VGPF01000058.1 GCA_016875535.1 Chloroflexota bacterium | reverse complement strand
TGGCGCGGCAGGGAAGACCTGGAGTTGGCAACCTTGGAGTGGGTGGATTGGTTCAATAACCGGCGTCTCTTCAGCGCCATCGGCTACCTGCCACCAGCGGAGTATGAGGCCACCAACGGTGCTATACTGGCCCCGGCAAGAGCCGGGACTCAATAAACGAGCCCTCCATCAAACCCGGGGGGGGGTCACCCACTTATATTTCCTAATCCAATTCAACACCACACATGCATCGTAGCTTGCTCGCAATCCTCGCCTGCCCTGAGTGCCACGCGTCCCTTGTCCTGAAGGATGCCCACCCGATTGACCCTATTCAAAGCGGCTCATTACAATGCGCCTTTTGTAATCGCGTCTATCAAATCATCAACGGCATACCGCGCTTCGCTTCCACGGAAGCTGACTACGTCGGCAACTTTGGCTGGCAATGGGAGAAGTTCCGGAGAACCCAAGTTGACCAATTGAACGGGACACGCGAGTCCGAAAACCGGTTTCGTGTAGAAACCGGATGGAATCCCGAGGGAGTCAAAGACGCTTTGGTTCTCGATGTAGGCTGTGGCTCCGGGCGGTTTAGCGCTATAGCTGCGAAGTGGGGGGCAAGAGTCGTCGCAATTGATCTTGCCCCCGGCGCCGTAGAGGCCTGCAGCAGAACGATGACCGAGATCGGAGCAGAAATAGATGTCGTCCAGGCTTCCCTTTACAAGCTTCCTTTTCGCCCTCAAGCCTTTGACAGGATCTATTCCCTCGGAGTGCTCCAGCACACTCCCGATCCAAAGGAAGCCATGGAAGCACTCCCACCATTCCTCAAGCCAGGCGGCTCTCTCGCCTACTGGATCTACGAGAAGCGCTGGTACAGATTCCTGATGATCCGAAATTACATCCGTGTCGTGACACAGAGACTTCCACGGAAAGCAAACTGGGCTATAAGTCTCCTCCTGGTCTGCTTTTTCTTTCCGGTGGCGCTTCCTATGTCATTCATTCCGATCCTGAAAAAACTCCAGCCCTTACTACCGATATCACCCAGGATCTGGTGGGGGCGGTTGACTCTGAAGCAATCGTGGCATTGGACGACCCTGGACACCTTTGACTCATATTCTGCCAAGTACGAAATAAGCCAACGCGAGAAGGATGTTCGAAAAAGCCTCACGCGCGCGGGCATGACCGATATTCAGCGAACGCCCGCTCGAGGCATGGCAATCACCGCGAGGAGACCGCTCCCTGGACGGTGATCCCTCTTGAAGGCGACCATCCTCTATGCGAAGTTCTCCCCGTTTCATGAGGCTCGACTGCAACGCACCGCTGTTTTAGGTCGTGATGCAGGCCACTCGCTCTCCTCCATCGAAATTTCCTCCTCTCAACATGACTATGAATGGCCAGAAGAAAAGTCGCCTCGCGCCTTTCAGAGTCTGACCCTGTTCCCCAAACTCGACTACTGGGCTATCCCCCAAAAACAGCTTCGCGGCTCTCTCTACCAAGCATTGGATGTGCTCAACCCTGATGTCTTGGTTGTGCCGGGCTGGGGGTTTAGAGAAGCCCGTATCGGTCTTGGCTGGTCAGTACGCAAACGCATCCCTAGAGTCGTCATCTCCGATAGCCAACCTGAAGATGGCAGCCGCAACCCAGCCAAAGCCTGGATGCGCAAACTGCTTGCTCAACGATTTCACACCGCCTTTGTTGGCGGTGCGCCGCACCTTCGTTATATGGCAAAGCTTGGCATCCCTGCAGAGCGCTGCTTTGTCGGCTGCGATGTGGTTGAGAACGAATTCTTTCAGTCGCCTGCAACAGCGAAGGTAGCCACATCCGGGCCAAAGGCTCCTAGGCCGGCACTTCTTAGCACCCTCCGTCTACTGCCAAGGAAAAACATCCTCACGATCCTGAAGGTGCTTGCTGGCTCAAATCCACAATGGGACTGGCTTATCGCTGGGGATGGCCCGGATCGCCCAAGGATCGAAGCCTCCATCTCCTCCCTCGGACTACAGGCCCGGGTTCGCTTGCTAGGCCACGTTGAATACTCCCGGCTCCCGGAAACCTATCGCCAGGCAGATGTGTACCTTCAGCCAAGTCTCGCAGAACCCTGGGGGCTGGCCGTAAATGAAGCGATGGCCTCAGGGCTTCCCGTCTTGGTTTCGGATCGCTGCGGCTGTCGCGAAGACTTGGTGCAACCAGGAACAAACGGATTTCTCTTCGATCCAGAGCAACCCGAAAGCTTTGCGGACGTCCTCAACAAGATGTGGGAAACAAGAGACCGCTGGCGAGCGATGGGGCAGGCATCTAAAGACATAATCTCCCGCTGGGGACTTGATCTGTACGCGGAAAATTTCTGGAAAGCCTGCGAAAGGGCGGTACGCGAACCCCGCGCCTCTCTCTCTACCCGAATGGCCGATTCCCTAGTCAAGCTTGCCCTCTAACCCTGTATGCGCATCCTCCACGTCCTCCCAAGCCTAGACGCTGACACGGGAGGCCCTGCTAAGTCTGTTCCAGCACTATGCCAGGCGCTTCAGACAGCCGGCAAAAATGCAGTCCTGTATACGTTTAGCCGCAAAGGAACCTCCGCCGAGAATGATCAATTCCCCATAACCCGCTTCTCTCCACTGGCTGGGACTCGCCAAGTCCCAACCCCTTCGTACTACACGAAACTGAGCACGGTTATCAGCTCCTACGATCTTGTCCACCTCCATTCCCTTTGGAACGCCGCCATAAGTGCCACGGCGTTTGCCTGCCGGAGGCATGCCGTTCCGTACGTGATCTCCCCCAGAGGCATGCTCCAGGAGGGCGCGCTCCGTCGAAGGCGTGCCTATAAGGCCCTCACACACAGGCTTTTGGAGAAGCGTACCATCGCTGGTGCCTCCTTCCTTCATTTCTTCACAAGAACCGAGGCGAACGACTCACGAAGGCTTATCGGAAACTCCAAGGTCGTTATCATCCCCAACGGCATTGACCCCGCCCTAGCTGAAAGCGTCAAAGAAGGTCAATTCAGGCAAAAGCATCCTGAAACCTCAGGAAAGCGAATCATTCTCTTCCTAGGACGTTTGCACTGGAGTAAAGGCCTCGAACTTCAGATAGAAGCCCTGGCGCGTTTGGCCGCTGAATTCCCCGACTTGCTGTGGGTCTTCGCCGGCCCTGACGAAGGGGAGCAGGCCAAGCTTCTGGCCCTGGTTCAGGCTAAAAACCTGACCCATCGAGTCTTGTGGACCGGCATGCTGAGCCGGCAAGAGAGCCTTGCCGCGCTGGCCGATGCGACTGCTTTCGTCCTCAGCTCTCGGCATGAAGCTCACTCCATGGCCATGAACGAAGCGCTCGCCATGGGTACACCCGTTGTTATAACGGAGAGCGTCGGCTTCAGCGAAGTCGGCGAGGCGGGAGCCGGGCTCGTGGTCCCCTCAACTGGCGAGGCGCTCGCCGAAGGGCTCAGACGCTTGCTGCGAAATCCCCAACTGGCCTCCGAGATGCGTCAGAAAGCCAAGGAGTATGCTTCAACGCGCCTAGCCTGGCCGAAAGTGGCAGCAGCCATGATTGATGCCTATGCCTCCGTCCTCAAGCGCCAACCAGCCGTGCCCACCTGCTCCACTGCAGGAGCCGCCTAGTGTGCGGCATCGCTGGGCTTCTTGGGCCGCTCAACCCTCAAAACGCCCAGGCGCGGCTGCAATCAATGCTCCTGGCCCAGGCTCACAGGGGGCCGGATGGACAGGGCCTAGAGGTACGCCGGTCGGGAGAATCAGTGGTCTGTCTCGGCAATCGTCGCCTCGCGATCCTAGACCTCTCCCCGCTTGGGCGCCAGCCGATGGTAAATCCGGATACCGGCGATGTCCTTGTCTACAACGGAGAGCTCTACAACTTCATGGAGCTCCGGTCCAGGCTGGAAACTGCCGGGCACACGTTTCGCAGCCGGAGCGATACCGAAGTCCTCCTCCGGGCCTACCAGGAGTGGGGCGTCCGATGTCTGGACCTCCTCCGAGGAATGTTCGCTTTTGCTGTATGGGACGCGCGACGCTCCAGACTTGTCCTAGCTCGAGACCACCTCGGCATCAAGCCGCTCTACTACTCCTCCACTTTAGGACGCAATCTCCTGTTCGCCTCGGAGATCCGATCACTCCTCGCATCCAGCCTTCTGGATCCCCAGATTGACCGCCAAGGGCTAGCCGGGTTCCTTGCCTACGGAGCGGTCCAAGAGCCGTACTCTATCTTTCAGGACATTGTACCCCTGCCTCCGGCTTCGTATGCTGAGTTCAACCCACAGGGTGCCCTTGTGCAAAGCGGCGCGTACTGGCATATGCCTAACCCTGCATGGCCTTCCTCCGGCGGCGACCGCCAAGCAGCGCTTATCGAAGAAGGCAAGACGCTCCTCCGACAATCGGTCAAGCGTCACCTCGTCAGCGATGTCCCTGTAGGCGTCTTCCACAGCGCGGGCCTGGATTCAACTGCCGTCCTTGGGTTGGCAGTCCAACAGTCCGGAAATAACGTCCAATCCTTCACAGTGACCTTCCCTGATCAGCAGGCGGTGAATGAGGAACGGGTCGCCAACCAGGCAGCTCGGCATAACGGCGTCACAAGCCGCAACTGCCCCGTGGACGGCGCTACCGCCCTCGATTGGGCCAAGGAGTGGTTCACTCACCTTGATCAGCCCACTATGGACGGCATGAACACCTATATCATCTCTAAGGCCCTCCACACACAAGGCCTCAAGGTTGCCCTCTCAGGGCAAGGGGGCGATGAGATCTTTGGCGGATACCCTTCCTTCACACGTGTGCCGAAGCTGTATAGGGCAATGCGCGCAGCCCGATACCTTCCCCGCACAGCGCGCGTGGGGCTCGTGAAAATAGCCACACGCACATCAAATGGTGTAACAAAAGCGAAGGCTGTCGCCATTGCAGCAGGGGATCCGTCCGTAGCAGATATCTATTTCCAACAGCGGCGCCTTCTCTCCGATCAAGACCTTGATTCCCTAGGGGTTTCATTCAGTTCCCTGGGGTTTTCGCCCGCATATCACAACGCGAATTCTAGGCGAGAGAACCCTCATCTTGTGCCTGACGACCCTGTAGCCACTGTTCAGCGGTTGGAGACGGCCTACTACCTGGGGAACACCCTCCTTCGGGACGGGGATGTCTTCAGCATGGCCAACTCCCTCGAAGTTCGCGTCCCATTCCTCGACCGGGACCTGGTTGATTGGGCAATGCGCCTGCCAGGGAAAGTACTCCTGCCGCACGGGACTAAAGGGAAACACTTGCTACGCGAAGCCTGCCGTGAGTTCTTCACTGAAGAGCAGCTTGATCGGCCCAAGAGCGGCTTCACCTTGCCTATCGCCGCGTGGCTTTTGGGGCCGCTTCGAGAAACGATGGACGCAGGGCTGGAGCAAGTCGTCAAGACGCATCTCCTTGACCCCGTGGGCGTGAATCGCATCCGCCAGGCCTTCCTTCGCGAACCGCAGAGTCCCGCGTGGTCCAGAGTTTGGGCCCTAGTTGTCCTTGGTCATTGGTTGAACACCCACAAAAGGTCCCCAGCCTACGCTTCATGAAAATCTCTATCGTTACCCCCGTCTACAATGACGTGCGTGTCGCAAGAGCTTTAGACTCTGTTCTGGGCCAGCGCCTCCAGGGGGAACTCGAGACCATTGTGATTGATGGAGCCTCCAAGGATGGGACTCTCAAAATCCTTGAAAACTACCGCTCACGGCTAAGCGTCTTGCTCAGCGAAGACGACCGCGGCATCTACGACGCCATGAACAAGGGCGTTCAGCGCGCTACCGGAGAGATAGTCGGCATCCTTAACGCCGACGACCGCTATGCAGACGAAAACGTCCTTCAAGATGTCCTGAAAGCCTTTGAGGACCCTTCAGTGCAGGCCGTCTACGGCGACCTCGTGTATGTGGACGCGAATGACTCCGTCGTCCGCTACTGGAGGAGCGTCCCCTACCGCCGCTGGCGCTTCTATCTAGGTTGGATGGCTCCCCATCCCACCTTCTTCGTCCGCCGGTCCCTCTATCAGCAACATGGCCTCTTCGACCTGAAACTCGGCGTCTCAGCCGATTATGAAATCATCCTGCGGTTCTTGATGAAGCACCGGGCGAAGCCCGCTTACGTGCCTCGGGTCCTCGTCCGAATGGCGACAGGTGGGAACAGCAACAAATCCCTTCGCAACATCCTGCGCGGCAACAAAGAGGTGCTCATGTCTTGGCGGAAAAATCGCCTTCCCATGGGCTACTTCGTCCCGGTCATTAAGCCTTTCAGCAAGCTCGTGCAGTTCGTTAGCCGCCCCATCGGATAACGAACTGCTGCATCCCCACCCTTAGCAACCACCTTGCCAAAACTTACCGTCATCATTCTTACCCTGAACGAAGAGGTCAACCTTCCCCTGTGCTTGCAGAGTATCCGCGGCCTCACGGCGGATGTTTTCGTTCTGGACTCCGGTAGCACCGACCGCACTGTTGAAATAGCTAAGGCTGCTGGCGCTGTAGTTGCCGCCCACCCCTTTGAGAACTATGGAGCCCAGCGCAACTGGGCCCAGCAGCATATGCCCAAGTCCACCGAATGGGTCCTCCACCTGGATGCCGATGAGCGCCTTACCCCCGAGCTCGTCACCGAAATCAACTCCCTCATGACCGATCCACCGCCCCAGGTGAACGGCTTTCTCTTGCGGAAGCGCACCTACTTCATGGGCAAGTGGATGCGTCACGGCGGCCACTATCCCTCATACCATCTTCGCCTCCTCCGGCCTGCGCACGGTCGCTGCGAAAATCGCCTCTATGATCAGCACTTTGTCGTGGACGGTGCCGTGAAGCGCCTTCATCACGATTACATAGATGTTGTCGCCTCGGATCTGACAACGTGGACCTTGCGCCATGTCCGATGGGCAGGCATGGAGGCACAGGAGCTCGAACAAGAACGCTCAGGGAAAGACCAGGTCCAGCCGAAGATGCTCGGCAATCCCGTCCAGCGCCGGCGGTGGCTCAGGGTCTCTCTCTACGGAAACGCTCCCCTCTTCCTCCGAGCGTGGCTCTACTGGTTCTATCGCTACTTCGTGCGGCTGGGCTTCTTGGATGGCCGGGAGGGGCTCATCTTCCACTTCCTCCAAGGCTGCTGGTTCCGATTCCAAGTGGACTCCAGGATCTACGAGGAGCGGGCAAGATTGAAGACCCGCCGCGCTAAATAGAGTGAAGAACTCTCCGAACAAGCTGAAAACCCCTCCCCTTCAGCTACAATAATGACGTCCCCCACCTGGACGAATACACAGCAAAGATGATCATCCTAGGAATCAACGCATACCACGGCGATGCCGCAGCCGCCATCGTGGTTGACGGCAAGCTCATCGCCGGTATCGAGGAAGAACGCTTCCGTAGGATCAAGCACTGGGCGGGGTTCCCCACGCAGGCGATCGCCTACTGCCTCGAGGAAGCCGGCGCGAAGATCGAGGATGTGGACCACATCGCCATATCCCGGAACCCGATGAAAAACCTCCAGCGGAAGGCGCTTTACGCCCTCACGCGCCGTCCCAGCCTATCCTGGATGCGCAACCGCGTCAGCAATATGGCCAAGGTCCGCAGCGCTGAAGAAATCCTGGCGAAAAGCCTCGGAGTTGACCGCTCAAAGCTGCGCGCGCGCATGCACCAGGTCGAGCACCACCGTGCGCACCTGGCCAGCGCCTTCTTCGTCTCTCCCTTCGAGCAAGCGGCTGTTGCCTCCATAGACGGCTTTGGAGATTTCACCAGCACCATGATTGGAAACGGAAAGGGCTCTCAGCTTGAGGTCTTCGATTCCGTTCGCTTTCCACATTCCCTCGGCCTCATGTACACAGCCGTCACCCAATACCTGGGCTTCACTCGGTACGGCGATGAATACAAGGTGATGGGCTTGGCCTCATACGGCCGCCCGGCTTATCTGGATGCTTTCCGCAAGATCGTCCGCGAAAGACCCGATGGCCTGTTCGAGCTTGACCTGCGCTACTTCCAGCATCACACCGGCAACGTCAATATGACCTGGAATGATGGCGAACCCTCCATCCAGCAGTGCTACTCTGACAAGCTCATCAAGCCGTTGGGACCCGCCCGCCGGAAAGAGGATCCCCTTGATCGCCGTCACGAAGACATCGCTCACTCACTCCAAGCTCGACTCGAAGAGGTCTACTTCCACGTCCTGAATCACCTGCAGAAAAAGACCGCTGCCAAGGCCCTCTGTCTTGCTGGCGGTGTTGCTTTTAACAGCGTGGCCAATGGCAAAATCTTCGATAAGACACCCTTCACGGACGTCTATATTCAATCTGCAGCCGGGGACGCTGGCACTTCAGTCGGGGCCGCATATTATGTCTACAACCAACTCCTTCAGAAGCCCCGCTCCTTCGTTATGCAAAGCTCCTATTGGGGCCCCTCATACTCAGATGAGGCCATGGCCTCCACTCTCCGCTCATATGGACTCCCCGAAACAAGACTTCCCGATAGCGAGCTCATGCAGGTAACGGCAAAGGCGATTGCTGATGGGAAGGTCGTCGGATGGTTCCAGGGAAAACTAGAATGGGGCCCACGAGCCCTAGGAAATCGCAGCATCCTGGTTGACCCGCGACGCGCAGAGATGAAGGATTTGCTCAATGAGCGAATCAAGCGCCGCGAACCGTTCAGGCCTTTCGCCCCTTCCATCCTTCTCGAGCGCGTTGGCGACTTCTTTGAAAAGGCGTACCCGGATCCGTTCATGATCAAGGTCTACCCTGTACGCCAGGAGAAACGGGCGGTCATCCCTGCGGTTACCCATGTGGACGGCACAGGTCGGCTCCAGACCGTTGATAAAGCCGCCAACCCACGCTACTGGCAGCTTATCAGGCAGTTCGAAGATCTTACGGGGGTGCCCGTTGTACTCAACACGTCATTCAACGAAAATGAACCTATCGTGTGCACACCCAAGGAAGCGGTTGAATGCTTCCTCCGCACCCGGATGGATGTTCTTGCCCTTGGCAACTACTTTCTAACAAAGGAGCAGGCAGGCGCAACTCCTGCCAAGATACCTGATACAGGTGTCGTGAAAGGTTCCGCTCCAAAGCTATCCTAAGCACGGAATCCCGAGGTATCACCTATGAAGATTCTGGTCACCGGAGCCGGCGGGTTTATCGGCCATCATCTTGTAAAGCGCTTCAAAGCTCAAGGCCATTGGGTCCGCGCCGTGGACATCAAATTGCCGGAATACGAACCGTCTCCTGCAGACGAATTCCTGCTTTCGGATCTGCGGTTCTTTGAGAATGCCTCCCGGGCGGTCAGCGGCATCCAGGATGTCTACCAGTTGGCTGCCGATATGGGGGGCATCGGCTACATCACGGCGAATCACGCCTCTCTCTCACGCAACAACACCCTCATCAACAACCATATGCTCGAAGCCGCCCGCCTTGCGAACGTTGATCGCTACCTCTATACCAGCTCCGCCTGCGTCTACCCCCAGCACCTCCAGCACAGCCCGGACGTCACGCCGCTGAAAGAGACTGATGCCGTCCCTGCAGACCCGGAAAAGGGCTATGGGTGGGAAAAGCTCTTCGCCGAGCAGATGGCGACGTACTACCACGAGGAATTCAAGCTCGATGTCCGTATCGTGCGCTTCCACAACATCTACGGCCCGCTAGGCACCTATGATGGCGGCAAAGAGAAAGCTCCTGCCGCCATCATGCGAAAAGTCGCTGAGGCGGAGGACGGGGGCGCCATAGAGGTGTGGGGAGATGGCAAGCAGACACGCAGCTTCTGCTATATAGACGACTGCGTTGAAGGCCTTGTCCGCATCATGGCATCCGGCTACACCCAGCCCATTAATCTGGGCACAGATGAACTGGTGACCATCAACCAGCTCATTGACTATGCTGCCATTGCCTCCGGAAAGCGCCTGACTAAGCGCTATGACCTCACGAAGCCTCAAGGCGTCCGCGGGCGTAACAGCGATAACAGCAAGCTTCAAGCGCTCCTCAAATGGGAGCCAAAGATGACGCTGAAACAGGGCGTAGCCAAGACCTATCCGTGGATCTGGGACCAGCTTGATAAACAAGGGCGCTCGAAGAAGGCGGGGCTTAGCGCGCCGAAGAAGCTTAGCCCGGCGCAACACAAAGCACGCTCTGCAGCCCGGGGCTGACCACGTGGCGCAGTCTGAGATTCAAGCGAAATACTTCATACCTACAACGGTCTCCCAGCGAGAACGCTATAAACGTCCATTCGACCTGCTCATCCTTGCGCTGACCCACCTGCTCCTCGCGCCGCTCTGGATTCTCCTCTGGACAGGCATCCCCCTGTTGATCTGGCTGGAAGACCGCGGCCCGATATTTTTCCGCCAGAGACGCATCGGTAAAGGGGGCCGCACCTTTTATGTGCTCAAGTTCAGAACGATGGTCGTCGGTGCGGACAAAATAGGGCCTGTCTGGACGGTTGAACACGACCCACGAGTCACCAGAGTCGGGCGCATTCTCAGAAAGACCGCTTTAGACGAGCTTCCCCAGGTGCTCAGCATGTGGAAGGGAGATATCGGCCTTGTGGGACCGCGCGCCCTGGCCGCAGACGAGCAACTCACCTTGGAAGGCTCGATCCCTGGATTCGAGAAGCGCCTCCAGGTCCGCCCGGGGTTTACCGGCCTGGCCCAGGTCTACAACAAAACCGATGCCCCCGCTTCCAAGCTCCGCTATGACTTGGACTATATCGAGCGCATGAACCCCTGGCTCGATGTGAACCTGCTCACCCTATCCGTGTTCAATACACTGCTCGTCCGATGGGACAGCAGAAGCGGGAAGCGCGAATGACCTGCCCCCCAAAAACTAGACCAGGCGCAAAGTGGGAAAATGCCTGGACGGAAAGGGAGGCAGCGATGCCAAGGAAACGGTTTGCGGCAGAGGAGATCATCAACAAGCTCCGGGAAGCGGAGGTGCGCCTGGCCAGGGGAGAGACCGTGGCCCAGGTGTGCAAGGTCCTTGGGGTAACCGACCAGACCTTCTATCGGTGGCGACGGGAGTACGGCGGCCTGCGCATCGATCAAGCGAAGCGGCTCA
>VGPF01000057.1 GCA_016875535.1 Chloroflexota bacterium | reverse complement strand
GAGCATGCGCAGGCGCTCTCTGGCGGTGTAGAGCCTGAGGGAGTAGCGGTGGGTCCTTTGGGAGCCGTCCGGGTCTATGAGGGTGAGGCGCAGGTTATCGCGGCTGGTGATGAGGTCAATGGCGTGCTCTTCCAGGGAGACGACGCCGGACGGGCGCCGCGTGATGCTGGAGGGGTGGTAGTTTGCAAAGAAGAAGTCGCGGTTCATCTCGTCGCTGAGGAAGCGGCCGCCGGGCTTCAGGGCTTTGTGAACCTGGCGCAGCACTCCGGCATCTTCCGATTCGTCTTCAAGGTAGCCGAAGGAGCTGAAGACGTTGATGACGGCATCGAATTCACCTTCGAAGGGGATCCGGCGCATATCGCCGCGCACCCAGCGGACGGAGAGTCCCTTCGCCTCGGCGTCGCGACGGGCGCGTTCCAGGAAGTATTCGCTGAGGTCCTGGCCGGTCATGTGACAGCCCAGCTGAGCGAGGGGGATGGTTATGCGGCCATGACCGCAGCAGAGATCGAGGAGCTTGGCGCCGGGGGCAGGCGCGAGGAGGCGCTGGATGCCGTCCACTTCCTTCCGAGTCCGCTCCTCCGTGATCACGGGGCGTAGTGGGTCAGGTAGTCCGGCCCGAAATAGGTCTGGTACCAGGGTTGTTCAGGGGTGCTTGTCATCGGCGTACACCTTCACTTATTGAACCTGGGTCCTATAGAGCAGGGCATAGCGGCCCTGGGGCTTGGCGATGAGCTCTTTGTGCATTTCCTCCTCGATGATGCGGCCATCGTGCAGGACGAGAATCCTAGCGGCGTCCACGATGGTGGAGAGGCGATGAGCGATGGTGAGGACGGCCTTGGAGGAGAAGAGCTCCTTGGTGGTCTGTTTGATGAGCAGTTCGGTTTCGGCATCGAGCTGGGAGGTGGGCTCATCGAGAACGATGAGACTGGCTTCCTTCAAAAGGGCCCGGGCGACGGCGAGCCGCTGGCGCTCACCTCCCGAGAGGCGATAGCCGCGCTCGCCGACGATGGTTTCGAGGCCTTTGGGGAGGGCGGCGAGCAAAGGGCCGAGCCTGGCGGCCTCGCATGCGCTTTTCATCTCCTGCTCGCCGGCCTCAGGCCGGACGTAGGCCAGGTTGGCGCGAATGGTGTCGTGCAGGACGAAGGTGTCCTGGGTGATGAGGGCAACGTGACGGGCAAGGGCTTCCTGAGTCCAGTCGCTCTGCTTCTTTCCGCCGATGAGGATGTCCCCCGAGGTCGGCCGATAGAGGCCTGCGGCCAGGAAGGCGATAGTGCTTTTGCCCGCGCCCGACGCCCCAACGACGGCCACCGTTTCTCCGTTGCGCGCCGAAAAGGAGACGTCTTGGAGTATCAGCCGGTCCGGGGCATCGCCGCCTGTCGGCGCCTGGGTATAGCCGGATTGGGAGAGACTCACGATAGCGATGTCTTCCGGGCGCCTGTACTGGAAGGAGACGTTCTTGAAGAAGAGCTGGGGCAGCGCGGGATCCGCGGGAGCGGCGACCGGCGGAGTGGAGGCTTCCCTGACGGGGTCTTTGCGTTCCTTGGTTGCGCGCAGGACTTCGAAGACCCGGTCGAAGGCGAGCGCGGTGCGGACTGCCTCCCACCGCAGGCCGCCTAAGGCTGTAATCGGACCCTGAACGAGGCGTATGTAGAGCAGGAAAAGAACGAGGGTCCCGAGGGTTATTTCGCCCTTGGTCACAAGCCACGCGCCTATCACAAAGATCAAGCCGGTGACAATGCCGAAGGTCAGCTCAAAGGCGGCAGTGGCGCGGGCGAAGTAGCCAGCCAAGGTGGTTGAGACGCTACGCAGGCGCTCGGCCACCGCTCCGAAGCGGGTTATCTCGGCTTCAACCTGCCCGGACTGTCTGGCTAGGGTCATGCCGGGCGTGCTGAAGAAGGACTCGGCGGCCGTGTTGACATCCGTGCCGGTGCCGTACTGACTCCTGAGGAGCTCATTGATACGTTGCTCCGTCCTGCCGACAGGCCTGAATACCAGCGGGATGAGGAGGACCACGAGGGCGAGGCGGATATCTATGACCATCAAGATGACGACGGCTCCGACGAGCGTCACCAGGTTTGCGATGATGGAGACCAGGACTCGGGTGAAGAGCGGTTCGGTGCCGGATACGTCGGTGGTGAGGCGGGCGCCGGCCGCGCCGCCCCTGAGGGTGGTGAAGAACTCGAGGGGCATGCCTGCAAGGCCGCGATACATCTGCATCTGCAGGTCGCGGATGATGCTGCGCCCGAGCATGGAGGCGCGGTGGGTGTAGACGTAGGTCAAGGCGACGGTCGCAAGCGGCAAGAGGGCGACGACGAGGACCAGGGGCATAATTCGGCCGAAGGAGCGCCCCGCCACGAGATCGTCTATAACCTGACGATAGATGAGGGGGACGACCAGAGGGATGAGGGTAGCGGTGGTGATGAGCAGCCCGAGGAGGAGGACGCTATAACGATAGGGATGGACTGTGGAGAGGACCGCCTTCCGCAGCGGCTTGTTCCGTAAGAGGCTCTCCGGCTTCCGTGCGACTTGCTGAGGCGAAAGCATGGTCATACCTCACGCTCCCTTCTGTTATCCGAGGAGGAAGATCGTGAGCGCCGTTGATCGTACGGTTCGCCTTGAGCCTGGCAGGAGGAAGAGCCTGTCGCAACGCTCCTCAAGGGACGAGGGGATTGTACCGCAGGCTGTCTAGCGGGATGCATGGCTGTGGCCTTTCTCGTTCTTTCGATAGACGGAGACGTGCTTGCCGCTATGGCTAGTGAAGGGACGTTTGTTCCAATCGCTCCATCGGTGTTCCTTCCCCGGTGTCTTACGCCATAAAGAGAAAGGCCTCCCTTTGTGGGGGAGGCCTTTCAGAAATCCCGTCGCTTATGCTGAACTGCTGTTAGGTCGCCCCCAATGCCTTTTGTCCGTGGTCAATGACCATGGCAAGGTGTGTAACGGACGGGCAGGGGAGACGATGGGCTGTCAGCATGCTGGGGGAGATGGTAGCACTAGGGCGGGAGGAGCGCAAACGGGAGTGGCGTATGCGACCAAGGGCGCGCGTTCCGGTGCGGACGCGATAGGGAGGGCTGGCCTCTCCGATAGATATCGGAGCCCTTCGGGTAGGGCGCGCACCGCGGTGCGGCCCCGATGCAACATGCGGGGTGAGGACACACACGGTCCGAGCGGTCCGGACTCGTAAGACCGAGAGTCCTTCAGAAAGGACCGCGTTCGTCCGATGGAATCGGACCGCCCCTACAGGATGACGCCTTTGGTCTTGAGCTTTTCCAGGTCTTCCCAGGAGTAGCCCTTCTCCAGGAGGACCTCTTCCGTGTGCTGGCCCAGGAGCGGCGCGGCGGAGCGCACGGAGGTCGGCGTGTCGCTGAACTGCATGGGGCTGGTGACCAGGCCCACCTCGCCCGCCTCAGGGTGGTCCAGCTTGTGGAAGTAGCCGTTGGCCCATGCTTGCTCGTCCTTGGTGCAGTCGAGGACGGTCTGCATGCGGCCCCAGCGGATGCCCTCGCGGTCCAGCTTGGCGATCCACTCGGCGGTGGTGTGCTTGGTGAAGGCGGCATCGAAGATGTCTATCAGGGGCGGGCCGTTCTGCATGCGCGTTTGGTGCGTGGCAAACCGGGGGTCCTTGGCCAGTTCCGGCTGGCCGATGGCCCGGCAGATGGGATCCCAGAACCGCTCCGATTGGAGGTTGACCAGGGTGATCCACCCGTCTTTGGTCTTGTAGGAGTTGACCAGGGGATTGCCGACGACCTTGCGCGCCAGCTTTTTGGCATCCGTTTGCGTGACGCTGGAGCTGACCAGGTCTACCGAGGAGAACCAGAGGCCCGCGTGGAAGAGGGAGGTCTGCACCATCTGGCCCTTGCCCGTCTGGGACCTGGCGTAGAGGGCGGCGGTGATGGCGCCCACCAGGGTGAGGGAGGTGGTGTGATCGCCCATGGCGGCGCGAGGCGAGACGGGGTTGCCGCCCGGCTCGGCCAGGGAGAGGGCGATGCCGACGCGGGACCAGAAGCAGATGGAATCGTAGCCAGCGCGGTCGCTGTCCGGGCCCTTTGGGCCGAAGCCGGAGAGGTGGGCGAAGATGAGGCGCGGGTTGAGGTCGCGGAGGTGCTGGTAGGAGAGCTTGAAGCGCTCCAGGGTGGCCGGGCGCGTGCTGGTGAGGAAGATATCGGCGTCCTTGAGGAGCTTGCGGAGGATCTCCTGGCCCTCGGGCCGGTTGACGTTGACGGTGACGCTCTTCTTATTGCGGTTGTCCTGCTCCCAGACGGGGGCGAACTCGCCGGCGCCCTTGGCGGGCTTGACCAGTTGGAAGCCGCGGGTGGGGTCGCCGCCGGTCTCCGGGTCTTCCACCTTGACGACATCGGCGCCCATATCGGCCAGGATGACGCCTGCCCCGGGCAACGCCGCCCAGGTGGACATTTCGATGACGCGGACGCCTGCTAACGGACCTGCCATAAGAACCTCCTCTGGGTAGTCGGTAGGAACAGGAATCCCCCTCTCTTTAGTTCTCTCCCGCGCAGCTCGCAGACGAGCATTGGGGAGAGAAGAAAGGCCGGGCCTGGCATACGAACCTCCTAAGCGCAGTGACCATCCTTCGCAAAGCCTCAGGGCAGGGATGGAGTCGCCCCTGTATCATTTTTTCTCGGGGAGGAAGGCTTCGATGCGGGCGGTGGTGACTTCCACGCCGTCCTGGTTCTTGGCCCAGGCGTGGATGGCGATCTTCTTGCCCCCAGGCTGGGGAGTGACTTCTGCCACCGTGCCGCCGATGGCGAGCCTCTCGTCTTCGAAGACCGGGCGGCGGAAGCGAACGTCCAAAAGGGAGTTGAAGAACATCGCCTCGCCCAGGAAGGCCACGCACATCTCCTGGATGTAGGCTGCGGAAATCTGCCCCGTGGCCGGGGGCTTCTTCATCCCCTGGCGGGCGGCCATCGCCGGGTCCGAGTGGACGATGTTGGTGCCGTGCCACTGGCGGGTGCGCATGATCATGCCGGTGATGGCGCGCTGGAAGCCGGGCAGCTCCTGCCCGGCGTGGACGGTGGCGGCGGTGACGGGTTTGGCGGCGTTCATGCGGCGCCTTCCTTGGGCTGGGGCGTCGCGATGTACTCCTTCTCCTCGTGGAGAAGCTTCTTCCCGGTGGCGGCATCGGTCACGTCTATCTCATAGCGGACGTACTGGCGCCCGTTCTTTTCGAATTTCTCCGTGACGCGGCCGTGGAAGCGTCCCAGGGTGCCCACCAGGGCCGGCGCGTAGGTGAAGGTGCGGTTGTAGGTGTTCAGGAAGCCCATCATGCGGCCCAGGGGGTCCGTGATGCGGGAGCAGAGGCGCGACATAAGGAGGGGCGGCGCAACGGGCGGCCCCCAAGGGGAGCCCTGGAAGCTGTACCAGGGGTTGGGGTCTTCCGCCAGGTCGGCGTACCAGCCGACGGTATCGAAGGTGATGGGGATCTCCCAGGTGCGCTCCCAGCCGACCTTCAGGTCGTCATACGAGAGGCGGTGCCAGTTGAGGGGCTTCCAGCTGAAATCGGCGTGCATGGGCGTCCTTGTGCGAAGGAATGCGCCGATACGCTACCACAGGCGGAACGATGCGCCAAGGAGTGAGGAGGGTTCAGGGAGCAGGGAGAGATCGCCCGATGCGCCGACGTTGACTGAGGCGGAGTGCATTGCTACGATGCCGCCACCTGGTGAGGATGCGCGAAGGGCCGTTGTTCGATAGCCCCCTCTCTTTAGGTTCTCTGCCACCAGGGGAGAGAGGGATTTGGAGAAGTTTGCTTTTGGAGGCAGCCATGCAGTACCGGATCATTGACGCCGATAGCCATGTGAACGAGCCGGCGAACGTCTGGCAGGAGCGGGTGCCCGCGGCCATGCGGGAGCGGGCGCCCAAGATGGTGCCGCTGAAGGACGGCAAGGTGGGCTGGTCCGTGAACGCGGGACAGCGCATCATGCCCCTGGGGCTGCAGGCCATCGCGGGCTTTGACGTGACGCAGTACGACGCCAGCGGCATCGCCTACGACAAGATCCGCAAGGGGAGCTACGACCCGCGGGCCCGGATCGAGGACATGGAGTACGACATGATCCAGGCGCAGATCATCTACCCCGGGGTAGCCCTCACCGGCGCGCGCACCTATGGCGACGACCGGGAGATGCAAGTGGCCTGCGTCCAGGCCTACAACGATTGGATCCTGGAGTTCAACGCCCATGCGCCGGACCGGCTCATCGGCCTGCCCATCGCGCCCAGCACCTCGCTGGAAGACCTGGTCCTGGAGTGGAAGCGCGTGGCGAAGAAGGGGGCGCGGGGCATCATCATGGCCTCCTACCCCAACGGCTCGAACGCCATGAAGCCGGAGGACGACCGCTTCTGGGCCGAAGTGCAGGAGTGGCCCTACCCGGTGCACATCCACTTTGGCTTCTTCGGCGCGGTGACGCGGACCACCACCAAGCCGGGCGTTGACCCGGTGGTGCCCTTCGTCAACCGCATGGGAGTGGGCGTCTACACGCCCCTTTCGGAGCTCATCTACTTCGGCGTCTTCGAGCGCTTCCCCAGCCTCAAGATGGTGGCCGTGGAGACGGGGATCGGCTGGGTGCCCTTCTTCCTGGAGACGCTGGACGATAACTTCCTGCGCCACCGCTGGCACAGCAACACGCACCTGAAGCGGATGCCCAGCGACTATTTCAGGGAGCACGTCTGGGCGACCTTTGTGGCGGACGTTCACGGGCTGGAGAACCGCCACAAGTACAACATAGACCGCATCATGTGGTCCACGGACTACCCCCATGTGCAGACGGACTGGCCGAACTCCCAGCGGGTGGTGGGCTATGAGTTCCGCGGCATCCCGGAGGATGAGCGGCAGAAGATGCTGTGGAAGAACGCGGCGAAGCTCTACCGGCTGGGGTAGCTACCTGAAGGCCGGCATGACCTTATCGGCGAACCACTCCATCTTTTGGATCATGTCGTTCGGCGTCTTCCAGTTGAGGGTCAGGGAGATGTGGTTGAAGCCGGCCTCATGGAAGCGCCGCAACTCCGCGGTGATCTCCTCCGGGGTCTCCAGGGGCTTCATGGGCCTATAGACGCCGCTGCTGGCATGGGCGCGCGCCTTGACGGCGGCCGGGTCCAGCTCGCCCGCGGTGAAGTTGTGGGTGAAGTCCATCGCCTCAGGGTCGCGGCCAGCGGCGCGGATGGCGGCCTTCACAGAGGCCAACTCCTTGGGCAAGGTCTCGATGCCGCCTACCATGGGGGCCCAGCCATCGCCCAGCTCCACGAGCCTGCGGATGGGGCGCGGGCCGCTGCCGCCGACCCAGATGGGCACGTGGGGCTTCTGGACGCACTTGGGCTCGAAGGCGATGTTGCTGAACTTGACGGTGGGCCCTTCGAACTGGGGGCGCTCCTGGGTCCAGAGGGCGATCATGGCGCGCAGGTATTCGTCCGTCAGGTCGCCGCGCTTGGCGTGGTCTATGCCCAGGGTGCGGAACTCGCCGCGCATCCAGCCTGCGCCCACGCCCAGGATGAGCCGCCCGTTGGAGACGACGTCCAGAGTGGAGACGAGCTTGGCCATCTGCACCGGCGGGCGGTAGGGGACGACCATGACGAGCATGACGAGACGGAGGCGCTTGGTGAGGGTGGCCAGGTGCGCGCCCAGGACGAAGTTGTCATACCAGACAGTGCTGACGGGAGGCACATCCGGCCGCACCGGCATGATGATGTGCTCCGGCATGATGATGCCGAAGTAGCCGAGCTCGTCGGCGCGCTTGGCGGCGCGGGCGAGGGGTTCGACGCCGCCCCAGCGGTCATAGGGGAAGGGCGCGAAGCTGAAGCGCATCGGTTTGGGCATGGGGCACCTCGCCCGGCATTATAGCGGCAAGCTCAGGAACGACCTGCCGGCCGTCCCCTGTACGCCGGGCCGCTAGGCGGCGTGCAGCTGGCGGAGAACATCCTTGGCGGCCTCTTCATCGGCGGGGGACTTGGCGGGGATGGACATGGCGATGCGCGTCACCAGGCCGCCGAAGCGCTCCTTGATGCGCTTGGCCACCGTATCGTAGGTGGCGACGATGACGAACTCGTTGAAGATCTCGTCCGTGATGGAGCCGGCCATCTCTTTCCAGACGTCCTCGCTGCCGCCGCCCACCTGGCCCTTGAGGGAAAGCTGGAAGAGCTTGTCCGTCACATCGCCCCAGCCGTGGGTGTCCATCACCACTTTGTAGGTGCGCGTGGAGGCGTAGAAGGCGATCTGGCGGCGGATGCGGTCTATCTCGGGCTGGAGGTCGGCCTCCGTGCGCCCGGTGATGATGAAGTTCTGGCTGCTGACATCGAACGTGTCCAGGGAGCGGTTGGCCTTCTTGGCGCCTTCGCGGATGGCGGGGAGCAGCACCTCGCGGATGTACTTGGGCGTGCTGAGTGGGTGGAGGAAGATGCCGTCCCCCACCTCGCCGGTGAGCTTGGCCATGGCGGGCGTGACGGCGGCCAGATAGACGGGGATATGCGGGTGCTGGATTGGGCCGGGGTTGAACATGGGCGTCATGAGGCTGAAGGAGTAGTCCTTGCCTTTGTAATCGAGCTTGACGCCGTTCTGCCAGCTGTTCCAGATGGCCCGCAGGGACTGGACGTATTCGCGCATGCGCGGGATGGGAGGCGTCCACGGCATGCTGTAGCGCCGCTCGATGTGCCCTTTCACCTGGGTGCCCAGGCCAAGCTCGAAGCGGCCGCCGGAGTAGCGCTGGAGGTCCCAGGACTTGTAGGCCATGAGCATGGGGCTCTGGGCGAAGGCGATGGCGATGCAGGTGGCGACGTGGAGGCGCTTGGTGTGCTCGGCGGCCATGAGCATGGGGAAGAAGGGGTCGTGACGCGTCTCGCCGACGGAGGTGCCGTCGAAGCCCAGCTCTTCGAGCTTCTTGGCTCGGCCGGGGGCATCCTCGAGCTTTTCGGAGAGGAGGAAGGAGAAGACTTTCATGGCGCTCCTAGGGTCGTTCGGCGGGTCTCTTGAGTATATGGCGGAGGGCGGGTTCCAGGTCAGTATGCTGGAATGCATAGCCGTTCGCCAGTAGTCTGGCCGGAGTCACGCGCGCCCCAAACAGGATGAGCTCTCTGCCCATCTCGCCGGTGAGGAGGCGCATCAACAGGCCCGGCGTCCAGGCGATGGCCGGGCGGTGTAGGACGCGCCCAAGGGCCTTGGCGAAGGCGGCGTTGGTCACGGGGTTGGGCGCAGTGACGTTGACGGGGCCTTCCAGGGCGGCATGTTCGAGGGCGAAGAGGAAGGCGCCGAGCACATCGTCCATGGCCACCCAGCTCCAGTATTGCCTGCCGCTGCCGGTGCGCCCGCCCAGGCCCAGCTTGAAGAGGGGGAGCAGCTGCTTGAGGGCTCCGCCATCCGGGCTGACGACAATGCCGATGCGGAGGTTCACCACGCGGGTCCGTGCCTGCGCGGGGGCGCAGGCGGCCTCCCATTGGCGGACGACCTCCGCCAGAAAGCCGCCGCCGGTGGGCGAGGCCTCCGTCAGCGGTTCATCGCCCCGATCGCCGTAGTAGCCGACGGCCGAGGCGCAGAGGAAGACCTTGGGAGGGCGCTCCATCTTGGCGATGGCCTCCGCCAGAAGCCGCGTGCCCTTGACGCGGCTCTCCAGGATGCGGCGCTTCTTGGCCTTGGTCCATCGCAAGCCGGCGATGGTTTCGCCCGCCAGGTGGATGACGGCGTCCGCGCCCTCGAGGGCCTTTGCCTCCAGCTCGCCCTTTTCCGGGTCCCACAGGACCTGGCCCGGCCGCGGCGCCCTGCGAACGAAGCGGGCGACCCGGTGGCCCTGGGCCTCCAGGCGGGAGATGAGGGCCGCGCCGATGAGGCCTGACGCGCCGGTGACGGCAATCTTCATATGTGATTTCTCTTCAGCCTATCGCAGGTCAGGATTCACGTTCTAAGAAGGGAGAATCCCCCTCTCTTTTATTCTCTCCCACCAGGGGAAAGACGAGGAGGAGGGATGGCGATCTCCATGGCTCAGGTAAGGCTGCCGCGCAGCGCTTCCACGGCGGCGCAGTCCCTGCAGCCTCGGTTGCCTTCGGGCGGGCGCTCCATCTCGTAGACCTCTTGAGCGCGCTTGAGGAGCGGCGGGATGATGCCGTCCGGGTCCAGGCGCACGGGGACGATCTGGGCCGAGAGCTCCATGAGGAAGCCGCGCTCGTTCACGGAGGCAGGATGGGAGGCCCTATCGTGCTCCGTCTGCGGCTCCATGTAGACCAGGGCGAGCTGGGTCACGGGTCCCATGTTGACCCGGTTGGCGATATAAGCGTAGCCGTTGAGCTGCGCCTCGTAGATGGAGAACATGCTGTGCTGTTCCTTGGTGACGCGGGCGGTCTTGTAGTCCACGATGGTGTAGGAGCTGTCGCGCATGCGGAAGATGCCGTCCGCGCCGCCGCGCAGAGTGACCTTGGTCTCCGGGTCCGTGACGGTGAACTTGGTGTAGTGGGGCGGGTTGATGTTGGCAGCCACATCGCCCAGCTGGGCCAGCCAGCCGGGCATCTTGCCCTCCCGGTTGAAGTAACCCTCCACCACGCGCTTGTTGTAGGCGTCCAGGCTGCTGAAGATGCCGGGGAAGATCTGGTAAGGCAGCTGCTTCACGTGCAGCTGCACCCAGAGGCAGCGGGGGCAGGCGCTCTGGACGGCGAAGGAGCCGAGGTTCTTGGCGGAGATGACGAGCGGAGACATGCGCCCCTCCACGGGAAGCGCGGATAGTATAGCGTCCGGCGACCTAACCCCTCATCCCTGCACTGCGAGGAAAGGGGCATCTCGCTGGTGTGGGCGATAGCATTCGCGATGGGTAGCAGGCATCCCTCTTCGTGTGCTCTAGCCCAAGAACTGGGCGAGGACGAGATATGCTAGCTCGCTATTTAGGCCGCACCAGCAGCACGGGCGTCCCGCCGTGGCGCACCACCCAGTCGGCGGTGCTGCCCAAAAGGGTGCGCGTGAGGCCGGTGCGCCCGCGCGTCGTCATCGCCACGAAGCTGCCCTTGGAGCCTTCGGCTGCGGCGAGGATGGCGGTTGCGGCATCGCCCTG
>VGPF01000056.1 GCA_016875535.1 Chloroflexota bacterium | reverse complement strand
TACGCCGGACATGAGACAACGACGCGTGTGCATCTAATCCCGCGCCTTGGCCACATCAAGCTCTCTAAGTTAGAGCCGGCAGACATAGACAAGGCATACGCCGCGATGCTTGCCGAGGGGACGTCCCCAAGTATGATCCAGCACGCCCATCTTCGACTCTCCAAGGCGCTGAATGATGCACTCCGCCGCAAGCTTATCTACCGCAATCCCTGCCAGATCGTGACGCCGCCGAGAGTCACGCGGAAGGAACTCCGCCCACCCGACGCCGATGCCATCCACCGGATCCTTGAGGCAGCGAAGGGCAAAGAGTATTACGAGCTATTCTTTATCGCCTTCCATACCGGCCTTCGGAGAAATGAGACGTTGGCCTTGCAGTGGAGAGACGTAGACCTGGACATGGGCACGATCTCAGTGAATCGGAACATTTATCATGCAAAGGGTAGCCAGACTCATTATCACGAACCCAAGACCGCCAAGGGTCGGCGCTTAGTCAGCCTCACGCCATCTTCGATCCTCGTGCTCCGGGCCTTGCGTGAGCGCCAGCAGGCCGACGCCGCGACCTTTAGCTATCAGGTCACCGATGACAGTCCCGTCTTTCGCTATCGCGACGGCCTACGGATGTTGCCCCGCGCCGTAAGTGGTGCGTTCAAGAAGCTCGTCCGCAAGCTCGGCATGGACGGCTTCAACTTCCATACGACGCGCCATGCCCACGCTACTCTGATGCTCCGGCAAGGCGTCCACCCGTCCATCGTGCAGTCCCGCCTCGGCCACAGCCGCGTGTCAACGACGTTGGATATCTATTCCCATATCCTGCCCGGCCTGCAAGAGGCCGCCGCCCTACGCTTCGAGGAAGGCCTGATGGCAGCGAAGAAGCCTGAGCAAGCCAAAGAGCCGGTAACAGGGTGAATGGGTACAAAAACGGGTACACAGCCGCAAGATCAAAAGGCCCTGGGAACCACCACCAGGGCCTTTTCACCCTGTTAGGAAGTGGTGGGCAGTAGTGGATTTGAACCACTGACCCCCCGCGTGTGAAACGGGTGCTCTAACCCCTGAGCTAACCGCCCTGGCCTACGAGTCCGAGAAGAGGAATAAGGAGTGCCAACGATAGGTTTCGAACCTATGACCTAGCGCTTATGAAGCGCCCGCTCTGCCACTGAGCTACGTTGGCACTGGATGCGGGCGACCTGACGCCAGCCCACAATCGGAAAATATAGCACAGCCAGGAGGAGAGGGCAACGAAAATCGGCGTGACAACAGGAGTGGGAAAGGGGCGGATCGGTCAGAAGACCATGTAGGAGCCGCCGTTGGCGTGAAAGGTCTGCCCCGCCATGGCGATGCCTGGCTCCGTTGCGGCAAAGGCGACGACGCCGGCCACTTCCTCCGGCCGCTGGGCGCGCATGTAGGGCGAGCCGCGCACCTCGGCTGCGAAGGCCTCTTCCTCTGGGCCGGACTCCTGCCCCATGTTGGTGATAATGCGCCCGGGGGCTACGACGGTCACGATGATGCCGTAGGGAGCGACCTCCCAGGCAAGGACCTTGCTGAAGATGTTGACGCCGGCCTTGGTGGCCGCGTAGACGCCGAGACCCTTGATGGGCTGGACGGCCGCTCCGGAGGCGATGTTGACGATGCGGCCGCTCCGCTGGCGCCGCATCACGGGGATGACGGCCTGGCAGGCGAGGAAGGTGCCGCGAAGGTTCACGTTGACGAGCCGATCGAAGGTCTCATCCTTTACCTCTTCGACGCGCTCGCGGGCGACGATGCCGGCGATGTTGGCGAGGATGTCAATGCGGCCCCAGGAGGAGACGACGCTCTTCACCATTGCCTCGACGCTCGCGCGGCTCGTGACGTCGGTCTGCACAAAGAGGGCTTCGCGGCCCGTCTCGCGCGCGATGGCCTCTGCGGCCTTCTTGCCCCAGTCGTCGCGGATATCGGCGATAGCGATGGCTATGCCCTTCCTGGCGAGGGCGAGAGCGGCGGCGCGGCCGAGGCCCCAGGGGCGGGCCGCCCCGGTGACGATGGCGACAGTTCTCTCCTGCGGCATGCGAGGGACTATATGGATATACGGCAGGGCGGTCAACCGTTGTTCATCCCGTAGGGAGGCGTGAGACAGGCTTCTTGAGGCTGGATTCCCCCTGTGCTACACTTCGTTACCGCATTCACAATGCCTTGGTGAGGACAGCTTTTGTGAACGCTCTCTACATCACATCGCTGACGAAGGGCGCCGGGAAGACCGCCATCGCGGCATCGCTGGTGGCTCTTTTCAAGGAGCGAGGCAAGGCCGCTGGGTACATCAAGCCTGTGGCCGCCTTCGCCGATGCCGTCCCTGCCGGCTATACCGATGGCGACGCCGCCTTCTGCAAGCAGGCGCTGGGCCTGGCGGAGCCGGCGGCGGTTATGGCGCCTGCCGCCGTAACGGTCAAGTCGCTGGCGGGCGGCTTGGGCGCAGAGCTTTCGACGACTGTGCGCAAGCGGTTGGCCGACCTGAGCAAAGGCAAAGAGACCATCGTTGTGGAGGGCTTGCCTACCGCCGAAGAGACGGCCACGGCATCGAAGGAGCTTGCGGCAGTGTGCGAGGCGAAGGTCGTCGCCGTTGTGGCTGGAGAGCGCGGGATGGCGATGGATGGCGTCGTTGCGCTCAAGGCGCAGTTCGGCGAGCGATTCCTCGGCGTGATCCTCAACGGCGTGCCGGAGCTGAACATGCGCTCGGTGCGGGAGGAGATCGCGCCTGCGCTCGCGGCGAAGGGCGTGCGCGTCCTCGGCGTCATCCCGCAGGACCGCTTGCTCCTCAGCCTCTCCGTGGCCGATTACACGCAGCTCCTGGGCGGGCGCGTAGTGACCAGCGATGAGAAGATCAACGAGCTTGTTGAGCACATCATCCTCGGCGCGAACGTCGTTGATTCGAGCGAGTTCTACTATGAGCGGATGAGCGGCAAGGCGCTGGTGACCCGGGCGGACCGGCCCGATCTGCAATGGAATGTCCTGGGGGAAAAGACCAAATGTCTTATCCTCACGGGCGGGAAGGATCCGATCCCGTACGTGACCGACCGTGCGGCGGAGGCGGGCGTGCCCGTGGTAATTGTGGCGAAGAGCACGCTGGACACGGTGGCGGCGATGGAATCGTTCGTCACGAAAGCAACTTTCCACTATCCGCAGAAACTCGCCCGCGCGAAGGATCTCCTGAAGTCGCACGCCGATCTCCACGCGCTCGGCGTATAGCTCGCCGCGCGGAATCTCCCGCGCGCTGCGCGCGGTCGCACAGGCCCGCTTGCCGCGATCTTCGCCGCGCGAATTTGTTCGCAGCTATTGCATCCCTGTGGAGATTTGCTACTATTAGTTTTGTAAACCACTCTACTTGGGAGGCGGGTGAGATTGGAAACGCTAGGTGTTCACGTGCTGGTCGAGTGCAAAAACTGCGATCCGGCAAAATTGAATGACCTTACGTTTGTAAGGGACACGCTGCTCGGAGCCGCCGGAGATTTGGGCGTCCACATCCTGGGCGACAAATTCCATAAGTTTTCCCCCCAGGGCGTCACCGGCATCGTCGCCATTTCCGAATCTCACTTCAGCATCCATACCTGGCCCGAATACGGCTACGCCGCGCTTGACGTCTTCACCTGCGGCGACTTCAATCCCCGCAAGGCCGCCGACTACATCTTGAAGAGGCTCGGGGCCAAAGACTCGGAGATCAAAGAGATCAAGCGGGGATTCGTCCCCGTCGCCGCTCTCCGCTAGGCCGCGATGACCTCCGGCAGCGGCGAGTGGTACACCGAGCGGGTCAGCCCGACCCTCATCCAGCAGTTCAAGCTGCGCGCGCGCTTGTTCAAGGGCGCATCCAAGTTCCAGCCCATCGAGATCGTGGAGACGGAGCCGATGGGGCGCACCCTCCTCCTTGAGGAGAAGACCCAATCGGCGGAGAGCGACGAGTTCATCTACCACGAGGCGCTGGTCCACCCCGCGCTGATCATGCATCCGAATCCGCGCCGCGTCTTCATCGGCGGCGGCGGCGAGGGCGCCACGCTGCGGGACGTGCTGCTGCACAAGAGGGTGGAGCGGTGCGTGATGGTGGATATTGACGGCGAGCTGATGGAGATCTGCAAGCGCTACCTGCCGTCGTGGCACGAGGGGGCGTTCGAGAATCCACGGGCCGAGGTCATCGCGGGAGACGCCCTGGCCTACCTGCGCCGCACCAAGGAAACGTTTGACGTCATCATCATGGATATCAACGACCCGCTGGAAGGCGGGCCGGGCGTCCTGCTCTACACCGCCGATTTCTATCGTATGCTGCTGAAGCGGCTGAAGCCCGGCGGCATCATCGTCACCCAGGCCGGCCCTGCGAGTTACGGCACCGCTGGGCTGCACAGCGCCATCTGCAACACCGTCCGCAAAGGGACCGGCAAGGTCTTCCCCTATACGGTCAACATGGTCTCCTTCGCCAGCGATTGGGGCTATGCGATGTCCGGCCCCGGGGCGAAGCCGCTCTCGCTGACGGCGGCGGAGATAGACCGGCGCATCAAGCGCCGCCTCTCCCGCCCGCTGCGCTACTACGACGGGCAGGCGCACATCGGCATGTTCAACCTGCCGAAGTGGCTGCGGGAGAAGATCGCCCGGGAGAGGCGCACGATCACGAAGGACCGCCAGGTCTACCTCGAGGCGTAGCGGCCTGTAGCTCTCTCAGGGGTACAATAGTCTCATGTCACGCCGCCGACCTCCATTCCGAGGGCCGCCGCAGCGCCTTGAGCGCCCCTCACTTAGGGCCGAGCGGGGGCCCGGGAGCGAAACGGCGTGGCGTGGCGAGACGGCGCGCTGGTATGACAGCCTCTCCGGCGAGCGCGGCAGCGACTACCACCAGAAGGTCGTCTTTCCCGGGGTGCTACGCCTCTTGGGCGCAGTCGCAGGCCGTCGCGTTCTCGATGTAGCCTGCGGGCAGGGGGCCTTCGCGCGGATGCTGGTGCAAGGGGGCGCGCGCGTCACGGGCGTGGACGCCTCGCGGGAGCTTATCGAGCGCGCGAAGCGGCAATCGCCCAGGGAGATCACCTACGTCACTGGCGATGCGACGCGCCTGCAAGGGCTGGTGCAAGGGCCCTTCGATGCCGCGGTCTGCATCCTGGCGGTGCAGAACATCGACCCCGTGGAGCTCGTCTTCGCCGGGTGCGCGAAGCTCCTCGCGCCGAAGGGACGCCTGGTGGTGGTGATGAACCACCCGGCCTTCCGCGCGCCCAGGCAGAGCGGCTGGGGCTGGGACGAGCAGCGCAAGCTCCAGTACCGCCGCGTGGATGGCTATCTGACGCCGAACAAGATCCCGATCCAAGTCCATCCCGGCGCTCAGCCCGGGCTGGTGGCCTGGAGCTTCCACCGCCCGCTCCAGGCCTATGTGAGCGTCCTCGCTGCGGCCGGCTTTGCCGTTGACGCGCTGGAGGAGTGGGCCTCCCACCGGGAGAGCCAGCCTGGGCCGCGGGCGAAGGCGGAAGACCGGGCCAGGGATGAGATCCCGCTCTTCCTGGCGATGCGGGCCGTGCTGCTTTTGTAGGCGGCCATCGCGCCCGCCGAGCCGGACGACCGGTTGCGCCTGAGACTGAGATATACTTTCTTTCCCTATGGCCGATTTTCTCCAGGGCTTGAATCCCGCCCAGCGTGAAGCCGTCGAGTCTATTGACGGGCCGGTGCTCGTCGTCGCCGGGCCGGGCAGCGGCAAGACGCGCGTCATCGTCCACCGCATCGCCTACCTCATCAAGACGTGTGGCGTGCGCCCCTACCGCATCATGGCCGTGACCTTCACCAACAAGGCGGCTTGCGAGATGGTGGAGCGCGTTGACCGCCTGGTAGGGGAATCGGCCAAGGGGCTGACCATCGGCACCTTTCACGCCATCAGCGCCCGCATCCTCCGCATCGAGGCTGAAGCGGCGGGCCTGGAGCAGAACTTCGTCATCTACGATGAGGACGACCAGAGCGCCCTCATCAAGCGGGCGATGCAGGAGCTGAACCTGGACCCGAAGAAGTTCGGCCCGGGGGCGATCAAGCACACGATCTCGGCGGCGAAGGCGAAGCTCGTGACGCCGGGGGCCTTCGCCCAGAGCGTCGCGGGCTACTTTGATGAGGTGGTGGCGCGGGTCTACGAGCGCTATGAGGGCCTCCTGCGCCAGTGCAATGCCATGGACTTCGACGACCTCATCACGCGCCTCGTGCATCTTTTGGAGAAGAACCACGATCTGCTCGAGAAGTACCAAGAGCGCTACGTCCACGTGCTGGTGGACGAGTTCCAGGACACGAACGCCGCGCAGTACCGCCTCGCGCGACTCATCGCGGGCCGCCATCGCAACCTGTGCGTCGTCGGCGATCCCGACCAGTCCATCTATTCCTGGCGGCAGGCCGACCTGACGAACATCTTGAACTTCGAGCGCGACTTCCCCGGGGCCAAGGTCGTGAAGCTGGAGCAGAACTACCGCTCGACCCAGACCATCGTGGAGGCGGCGGCGAAGGTCATCGCGCTGAATAAGGCGCGGAAGGCCAAGGAGCTGTGGACGGACAATAGCACGGGCGTGCCCATCACGGTGATTGATGCGCTGGACGAGCAGGACGAGGCGCAGACGGTGGTGGGCGAGATCGACACGCTGGTGAAGCGGGAGCGCATCCGCTACGGCGATTGCGCCGTCCTCTACCGCACCAACGCCCAGTCGCGACCTCTGGAAGAGGCCTTCGTCCGCTACGGACTTCCCTACCGGCTCGTGGGCGCCACGCGCTTCTACGAGCGGCGCGAGGTGAAGGACGTCCTGGCCTACATGCGCCTGATCCACAATCCTTTCGACGATGTGAGTCTTCTGCGCATCGTCAATGTCCCCTCGCGAGGGATCGGCCAGCGGAGCCTGGATGAGCTGGCGCGCTGGGCCGGGCAGCAGCAGGTGCCGCTCTATACGGCGATCCAGCTGCTGGCGCAGCCCGAAGAGGGCGCGGCGAGCGGGCTGCCCGACCTGGGGGCGCGGGCCGTGAAGTCGCTGACGACCTTTGTGACGCTGATTGACGAATTGGGCGCGGAGAGCCGCGAGGTCAGCGTCGCGCGCTTCGTTGACCGGGTGCTGGAGCGCACCGGCTACCGCGATTCGCTCCTGGCGAGCGACGAGCGCGGGGACGAGCGGCTGGAGAACGTGGGCGAATTGAAGACGGCGGCCGACCAGCTTGTCTACACCGGGGAGAGCGACCAGCTCGGTCAGTTCCTCGAAAATGTCGCCCTCGTCTCCGATCTCGATAATCTGGACCAGCGGGCCAACGCCGCGAACCTCATCACCCTGCACCAGGCAAAGGGTCTCGAATTCCCCGTCGTCTTCATCGTCGGCCTTGAGGAGGGCGTCCTGCCGCACATCCGCTCCTTCGAAGACCCGGCCCAGATGGAGGAGGAGCGCCGCCTCTGCTATGTGGGCATGACGCGCGCCCAGAACCGCCTCTATCTCCTGCGGGCCTACCGCCGCGCCGCCATGGGGATGCGCAGCAACAACCCGGCCTCGCGGTTCTTGAGCGACATCCCGGCGAAGCTGACCGCCAACCCGCGCAGGCACAGAGAGCAGCGCAGCTACGTCTCGCCCTCGACGGCGTCGGTCTCCGCGGGCCGCGCGCCCGAGGGAGCGGCGTTGCTCCCTTCCTATATGAAGCCTGCCGAGCCAAAGCAGCCCGTGGCGATCGCCTTCCGCGCCGGAGAGCGCGTCCGGCACAGCGGTTTCGGCGAAGGCGTCGTCGTCTCCTGCGTCCCGGATGGGAGCGACCAGGTGGTGACGGTGGCCTTCCGGGGGAATACGGGCGTGAAGCGTTTATTGCACAGCCTGGCGAATCTGCAACGGTTGGAGGGCTAGATGAAGGTTCTCGGCATCGAAACATCGTGCGACGAAACATCGGCGGCCGTCATCGAAGACGGCTCCCGCATCCTCTCCAATGTGATCTCCTCCCAGGTGGAGATCCACGCGCGCTATGGCGGCATCGTGCCGGAGATCGCCTCGCGCCAGCACGTTCTGCAGATCGTCCCCATCGTGCGCGAGGCGATGGCGCGGGCGAAGGCCGATTGGGACGATATCGGCGCCATCGCCGTCACCTCCGGCCCCGGCCTCGCCGGCGCGCTCCTGGTGGGCGTGAACTATGGGAAGGCGCTGGCCCTCGGCAAGGGGAAGCCCCTGGCGGGCGTGAATCACCTGGAGGCGCACATCTATGCCAACTGGCTCGGACTCAACGGCGAGCCGGGAAAGCCGCCGGAGCTGCCGAGCCTCTGCCTCATCGTCTCCGGCGGGCACACGGACCTGGTGCTGGTGCGCGGCCACGGCGACTACGTTTTAGTGGGACGCACGCGCGACGATGCCGCGGGCGAGGCCTTCGATAAAGCTGCGCGCATCCTCGGCCTCGGCTATCCGGGCGGGCCCGCCATCCAGAAGATCGCGGAAGAGGCCAAGGGCCCCGTGGAGCTGCCGCGCGCCTGGCTGAGAGGCTCCCACGATTTCAGCTTCAGCGGCCTCAAGACGGCCACGCTTCACCTGGCGCAGGAGCTGGGCCTCTATCCGCCGCCTGAGGGAGAAGAGGCGAAGGGCTTGCTCCGGGCGAAGGTGGCGGATGTGGCGGCGGGCCTCCAGGAGGCCGTGGTGGATGTGCTGGTGACCAAGGCGGTGGAGGCGGCGAAGGCCTATCGCGTGAGGTCTGTGATGCTGGCGGGAGGCGTCGCGGCGAACAAGCCGCTGCGCCAGCGCCTGACCGAGCGCTCCCCGGTGCCCGTGACGATCCCGCCCTTCGTTCTCTGCACGGACAATGCCGCGATGGTGGCGGCAAGCGGCTATTACTCGCTGATGCGCGGCAAGCAGGCCGGCCTGGACCTGGACGTTTCGCCCAACATGCCCCTTGTGGCGGCGCGTTAGGCGGGCGCGGCGAAGGCGCACCCCCGGCAGCGGAGGGCGAAGCAGCGCGACTTATAGAGGCCGATGAGCCCCTGATGGCGCCGCGCCGTGGTGACGATGGTGCGCGCCCGGCCCGGGAGCAGCAGGGCCTCCATCCGCTCCGTGATGTGGTTCTCCGCCAGAGGCGGGTGCATCCCGTAGAGGCGGCGGCATTGTTCTGCGAGCGATGCATCCGCTCTTCTGTGCGCCAGCGCGCTGAAGAAGGGAAGGACGATATTGACGACGATCTCGGCGGCCCGCGCCTTCCCCAGGAGCGTGGGGCTTTCGGCGCATGGCGCGCCGAGATCGGCATGCCGCGCCCAGTAGCCCTCCGCTGTGACAGTGAGCGCGCGGGCGATGGACGATGCGGCGCCTTCCCGCGCCGCTGCTGAGAGGGCGACTTCGATTGTGGGGGAAAGGCCGCCCTCCAGATTTCCGGCGAGAAGCCGCGCAAGGGCTGCGATGCGCCTGGGCGGCGCATTCTCCGGGCGGACGCGGAAGGCGCGCCAGGGGAGCGCCGGCGCTGGGACGGCGGGCGCATGCGCGCGCCACAGCGCCTCAAGGCGCGTGGCGTAGGCATCGCCTTGGATGCCGCGCTGGGCTGGGAGCAGGCCCGCCGCGCCGAAGAGGAGCGCCTCGACTATCTCCAGGCGATCTGCCTGGGGCGAAGCGTAGGCGGCTGCTCGGAGCTGCGCGCGAGGCATCCGCTCCGCCAGGGCGCGGAATGCCTCGATATTTTTGGCGTAGCCGAGGGCTTCGCAGAGGGCGGTGTGCAGCGCCTCCTCCGCGCCCTGAGCGGCGATGGCGGCGGCGAGCGAGGAGGCCTTTGCCGCAAAACGGCCTTCGCCTTCGCGGTCAAGAAAGCCGCCGATCGCCGCGTCATCCCAGGCATCTGCGCTGTGGACGCACGGGCGCGCGTCGTCAGCGATGGGCAAGGGCGCGACGTCCGGAGAGATGTTCGGCCTGTAGGTGATAGCCTCGGCCGGAAGGTCGGTTCTACTCGAGCCGCCTTGCCAGAGGACGTGGAGGACGACTTTGCTATAGGCCGGGTCCCGATGATGGCCGTGCTGACGCCAGCCTGACGGGGCAAGGTGCAGCTCCACATCGCCGTGGAGGAGGCGGCCATCGGCCCGCTCGATAAGGGCCCCGAGGAAGTCAGGGCCGGAATCGGTGTTCGGCCAGCCGGGAAAGAGGACGCGGACCGGGCGGCCATCCGGCGTGGCCAGAGCCGACGCGCTCGGCTCCTGCCGCGCCCACTGCCGTTGCAGGCGGCGCTCGCTGGGAGTGTCAGCCTTTGGCATCGGGCGGCTCCGGCGGGGTCATGTCTAGGCGGGCCTGGTAAGCCTAAACCTATAACCTTCCGTCTTTCATTTTACTTGAAGGAACATCAAAGCGGGAACCACTGACCTTTGCAATGCTGGGTGACGCGTTCAATGGCTCGTCCTTTCATCTGTAGACTTTCACCCCATTATCCTCCCACAGTCTTTATAGGCTGTGTACGGGGATTGCCGTTGTTTCTATTGGCCTGATGGAGAGTTTGTAGAGTACTTTCCGCTTCGGTAGGTCCTAAAGAGGCTTGAAGCGAAAGCGGCGAACGCAAAATAGACCCGTTGTTTTGTATTGTTTTCGCTTTACCGTTGTGGTTGCTTTTACGCTTCGTGCTTCGTTTAACCCCGCGCTTTGTCCACGCTTTGTTTTGCGCTTTAGTAACGTTCCTGAAGCCCCTTCGCAACACTTCGTGCGTTTGGAGACCCGTACACGTTCGCCAGACATAGGGGAAATGTGATCGGTGCGCTACGAGTATCGCTTTGACAGCCAAAATGTGTCGTGGAAAGTCCTAAGATCCATTTGACATCTCAACGTAAAGCGTACGCGTTTGAGAGCAAAATAGACCTGTTGTTTGGCTTTTTATTTCGCTTCACCGTTGCGCTTTGCCTTTACGCTTCGTGCTGCGCTTTTCTTCGCGCTTTACCCACGCTTCGTTCTTTCGCTTTGGAGGCACGTTGTTGAGGTTGCCGTATTAGACACATTGGCGATATTAGGCCAGAAATCCGACTAAAACTTCCAGAGCATCTGATCCAGCCTATTGGCCGGGTCAATCCAAACTTTCCAATCGTGAAGGTCTGAGTGCGACTGTTTGATACCACCGATCCTGTTCTGAATTGGCCTATTGAATAACTTGTTTGTATCGGCAAGGGCTCGGCCTTCACCCCTCCGATATGGCAGTGATCCAGCGGTTTGGACAATGTCCCAGGGGACGTAGACATTGTTGACGGTCCAGACTCTCTTTAGGTTTGGGGTGTACTCAGTACGAATTGGAGTTCCTAAAAGGATCAAATGCGAAATGTTCAAGTCTAGCTCGGTAGCAAGCATTGCTACGTTACCACCGTGACTATGGCAAATCAGCTGTAGATACCCTCGAGGTTCTAGATGTCCATTTACCCAGTCGACCAAAGCCCGTGCGGCCCGTCTTCGATCTTTATCGTTGTTTGCACCTGGCCAACGAAAGTAATCCGGAGAGGTGTATAAGTTCCTAACCTGACTAGCAACCCCATTCATAAAAGAGGAGTTGGGCCTCCACCAATCTAAGTGCGCAGCTCCAGTACCGTGGACAACAGTAGTGATTGATTTGCGCTTTTGGGTATGACCTGCCCCCAGACTTTGTACCACTCGCTATGTTAGTCCGGCGGAACTGCTGAACGCCAGTCGTGGCAACATCGCCTCAGGCGCTGGCGGGCGGTAGCCGAGGGCGCTGTGGGGCCGGGCCTCGTTGTAGATTCGCCTCCACTGTCCGAGGAGCACCTCCACCT
>VGPF01000055.1 GCA_016875535.1 Chloroflexota bacterium | reverse complement strand
GGGAAAGGGGCCGCCATGAAGTACGCCGTCATCTCCGCCGATTCCCACATCGTCGAGCCCCGAGACCTCTGGACCGCCTATATGGAGCGCGCCTACAAGGACGATGCCCCGCACATCGAGTCCATCGGCGGGGCCGATACCTTCGTCTGCCGAGGCGAAGCTATGGCCCGCCCGGGCGGCTACTCCCTCGCCGGCCGCACCCAGTTCCTCGGCCAGCCCTCCACCTATGCCGATGTCTACCCCGGCGGCGCAGACCCCAAGGCGCGCCTGAAAGATATGGAGCGGGACGGCGTTGATGCGGAGGTCGTCTACCCCTCATGCGCCATGAAGATGTACGCCCTGGCCGATGTTCTGTACAAGCAGGCCTGCTTCCGCGCCTACAACCGCTGGGCCGCCGACTTCGGGAAAGCTGTCTCAAGCCGCCTGAAGGCCATCGGCGTCATGACGCTGGAAGACTTAGAGGGTGCGGTCTCCGAAGTCCACCAGGCCAAGCGGCTGGGCCTCGTCGGCGCGATGATCAGCGTCACCCCGGCCGACCCGGGGAAGTACGCACAGCAGGCCTTCGACCCATTCTGGGCCGCCGCCCAGGACCTGGAGATGCCCATCAGCCTCCACGTCGTGACCGATACCGCCAACATCACCCACAACCTTATCGAGCACACCATGTTCTCTTCCGCCGTCCAGCGCACCCTGGCGAGCATGATCTTCGGCGGCGTCTTCCTCCGCTTCCCCCGCCTCAAGGTCGTCTCGGCGGAGAACGATGCCGGCTGGGCCGCCTACTTCATCCAGCGGATGGACTACCTCTTCCATAAGCGCGTCAACTACATGCGGAGCTCCCCCATCAGGGACAAAGGCCTCCTCCCCAGCGACTACTTCAAGCGCAACGCCTACTTGACCTTCATGGACGACCGCTCCGGCATCTTCATCCGGGAGCTTATCGGCGTCGAACGCCTCATGTGGTCCAGCGACTACCCGCACAACGATAGCACCTGGCCTGACTCCCAGCAGGTCATCGCCTCCCTCTTCAAAGGCGTCCCGGAAAGCCACAAGCGCAAGATCCTTGCCGAAAACGCCGCCAGGCTCTACGGCTTCGTTTGACGCTCCGCTGGGGGCCGTGCTAGCGTTCCTCTTGCCTTCCCACGTTCCAAAGTTCCTGCGTTCCTAGTTCCTCACTCACTATGCGCGCCATCGTCATCACCAAGCCCGGCGGCCCCGAAGTCCTGCAGCTCAGGCCCTACGCCGATCCCCTCCCCGGCCCGGAAGACCTCCTCATCGAAGTCCGCGCCGCCGCCCTCAATCGCGCCGACCTTATCCAGCGCCGCGGCAACTACCCAGCGCCGCCGGACGCCCCTCCCGATATCCCCGGCCTCGAGTTCTCCGGCGTCGTCGCCGGAGTCGGCGCCAAGGCTCCCGGCTTCGCCCCAGGCGACCGCGTCATGGGGCTCCTCGGCGGCGGTGGCTATGCCGAACGCCTTACCCTGCACCATGCCATGGCCGTCCGCATCCCGGACGCCATGACCATTGAAGAGGCCGCCTCCATCCCGGAGGTCTTCTTCACCGCCTACGATGCCCTCTTCAACTGGTGCAGGCTGGAGATGGGCGAGCGCGCCCTCATCCACGCCTGCGGCAGCGGCGTCGGCGTCGCCGCGATCCAGCTCGCCAAGGCCAAGGGCGCGATGGCCTTCGGGACGGCAAGCTCCGAGGAGAAGCTTGCCCAAGCCGTGCAGCTCGGCCTGGACGTCCCCATCAACTACCGGGAGCAGGACTTCGCCGCCGTGGTGCGCGAAAAGACCGGCGGCCGGGGCGTAGACGTCATCCTGGACGTCATCGGCGCGCCCTACTGGGAGAAGAACATCGCCAGCCTCGCCGTCAAGGGCCGCATGGTCATCGTCGGCACCATGGGCGGCGCCAGGCATGAAGTGAACCTCGGCGCCCTCCTGGCCAAGCGCCTGAGCGTCCACGGCACCTCCCTGCGCTCCCGCAGCAACGTGGAGAAGATGCTCATCACCGCCCAGTTCCGTCAACACGTCCTCCCCCTCTTTGCGTCCGGCAAGCTGCGCCCCGTGGTGGACAAGGTCTTCCCCTTGAGCGAGGCCGCCGAGGCCCACCGCTATATGGAGAGCAACGCCAACTTCGGCAAGATCGTGCTGAAGGCCTGACGGCGAGCGCCATGAGCACCTCCTTCCCCGATTTCTTCCGCACACCCAACCGCTCCCGCGATCGCTATACCGCCCGCCTCTTCGCCCTCTTCAGCGATGAGGCCATGCGCTATTGGTGCGATGCCAAGCTCGGCCCTTACGACTACCTGGGCCGCCCGGTGCTGAAGGCTCCTTCGCTGGAGCGTCCCATCCCCCTCGATTTCGCCCTCAAGGAGCGCGCCACCGGCAAGCTCTTCGCCGCAGTCCAGCGCGCCTTGGTGGAGTTCGACGACTATCGCTATCTCACCCTCCGCGATGCAGGCCAGCTCCTTCACCTGCCCGATAAGAACTTCCAGCAGTTCTTGAAGTTCGCGGAGCGCCCCGCCGATTATCGCGTGGAGCTACAAGGCCGCTACATCGCAACGGAGGGCGCGGTGCTCGTCTGGGCCTCCGTCACTCCGGATGGCAAGGCCTCGGCCAAAGGTCTCTATCGCTTTGCGGACGTCCTCTCCTTGGAGGAAATCCTCGCCCAGCTTCGCGCCAAGATGCCCCCGCAGTGGAAGAACCGCCTGGGCGAGCTGAAGAGCTGGAACACCCAGCTCCTGGACTTCCTGAGCGGCTGACCCTGGTGAAGTCGCCGCGGCGAACGGCTATAATCTACCCACAGAGCATCCCTTAGCCCTGGAGAGCTTTGCCATATGCCCACCTATGATCGCGGCTGCAACACCTGCGGCCATACCTTTGAGATCCGCCGCGCCATGAGCGATACCTCGCCCATCAAGTGCTCCAAGTGCTCCGGGGAGACGCGCCAGCTCTTCAAAAAGGTCCCCACCATCTTCACCCGCAACATAGACCATCCCGACTCCCCCCTGGACGATATGCCCGGCGCGGAGAAGATGCGCAAGCAGGCCGATATGGCCATCAACAAGGTCATGAAAGATATGGGGAGCTAGCTCCGCCTCTTGCCCGGCCAATCACGCTCCGGTAGGATAGACGCGACTTCCAAGAAGGGACCAGACACCACCCATGTTCAAGGGCGACGCCATCACCTTCGGCAGGCTCCACACCTGGACCCTCAGCTTCTCCTACGATAAGAAGACCGACGTTCTTATCATCCGCTCCCCCTGGCAACAGGCCGGCGCATGGGTTGACCTGCCCGATAACGTCCGCATCAAAGTGGATCCGCAAACCGGCGACGCCCTGGAGTTCCACATCGTCGGCTTCACCCGCGCCTTCCTCGCCAAGCGCCCCGATCTCCAGGCCACCTGGGGCCAGGTGAAGCCCAATCCCATCGCCCTCAAGCGCATGGAGGCCACGCCATTCATCCGCCACTTCCTGGAGCACATGGAACAGCTCGCCTACCAGCGCGCCAAACAGCTCGAACCCTCCAAGCTGTAGCTAGCCGCTTCAACGTTCCTCTCCATTGAGGAGAGAGCCTGCGCTGAGTCCCTCGAAGGGAGAGCGTGATCCATACGTCTCACTCCTGGGAGATTCCCGATGCCCTCCGCTGACCCGTGCTTCCTCACCATCCGCGAAGCCGCTCGCCTCCTCAGAGGCAAGCGACTCTCCTCCGTCGAGATCACCAAGGCCGTCCTCGCCCGCGCCAAGGCCACCCAGCCCAAGACCAACGCCTTCATCGCCATCCTGGAAGCCTCCGCCCTCGCCGAGGCCCGCCGCGCCGATCGCGCTCTCGCCCAGGGGCGCGCCAAAGGCCCCCTCCACGGCATCCCCATCTCCGTCAAAGACATCTTTGATATGAAGGGTCTCATCACCTCCTGCGGCTCGGCCGTCCTCCATGACAACGTCGCCGAGAGCGATGCCGCCGTCGTCACGCGCCTCCGCGAGGCTGGGGCCGTCATCATCGGCAAGGCCAACATGACCGAGTTCGCCGTGGATATGCCCAGCCCCGTCTACGGCCCCGCCCACAACCCCTGGAACCTGGACTACCTTTCCGGCATTTCCTCCAGCGGCTCCGGCGCCTCCCTCATCGTCGGCGCAGGCTTCGCCTCCCTGGGCACGGATACCGGCGGCTCCATCCGCCTGCCCGCCGCCTTCTGCGGCTGCGCCGGCATCAAGCCCACCTATGGGCGCGTCAGCCGCCACGGCGTCTTCCCTCTTGCCTGGTCCCTGGACCACGCAGGCCCCCTGGCGCGCACCGTGGAAGATGCCGCCATCACCCTGCAGGCCATCGCAGGCCCCGACCCTCGCGACCCCACCGCCGCCCGGGTGCCCGTCCCCTCCTACACCCGCGACTTGGCCAAGGGCGCCGGGGGACTGCGCATCGGCGTGCCCAAGGAATACTTCTTCGACGCTATTGACCGGGAGGTCGAGTCCCGCGTCCGCGCCGCCATCGAAAGGTTGAGGAAGCTCGGCGCGCGCATCGTGCCCGTCTCCGTCCCCAACGCCACCCAGACCATGCTCGCCATGAGCTCCATCATCAGGGTGGAGCAGGCCGCCGCCCACGAACAGCTCATCAGGACGCGCCTGCACCTCTACGGCGGCACCCTCGGCGACCGGCTCGTCTCCGCCTCCCTGCGTAGCGCCGTGGACTACATCAAAGCCCAGCGCATCCGCATGCTCATCGTCCGCGACTTCCATGCCGCTTTCGAAAAGGTGGACGTCATCGCGACGCCCACCATGCCCATCCTGCCCTTCAAGATCGCGGAGCAGAAGCCCGGCGGCTCAGGCCAGGGCGCGCGCCTCTCCCACTTCACGGCCCCCTTCGACCTGACGGGATCCCCCGCCATCTCCATCCCCTGCGGCTTCAGCGCCTCGGGGCTGCCCATCGGCCTGCAGCTTATCGGCAAGCCCTTCGCGGAGGCCGTCGTCCTGCGCGCCGCCTACGCCCACCAGCAGGCCACGGACTGGCACACCAAGCGCCCGCCCCTCTAGCTCACACCCTCACGCCGGGCCATTGACCCTGCAGCTCGATGAGCTGGCCCAAGTAGAAGAGGCCCGCCGCCACGATGTCCGTCACCACGAAGGCCTGCGTGGTGGCCGAGGAGATCGCATCCTTGTCCCCGGGGCGGAAGACCCGCACCAACCGAGTGCGCCTCCTGACCGCCGGGTCCAGCCGCTTATCGAAGTCCTTCACCACCTCTTCAAGCCTTTCAACCGAGGGATACCTGATGCCGAAGTGCGTGATCCCATGCGGCGCATGCGTCAGCTTGCGCTCATACGCCGCGAACGCCTTCTCGAGGCCGGCCCGGCTCCCCATCGCCTTCCGCATCTCCTGCTCCAGCCGCCACTGCTGCGGTGAGACCTCGGAGCAGTAGAGCACGTTGTTCTGCATATCCGGGTGCTCCGGCGCCACGTGCGCGGAGAAGGTGCGGCTCCCCCGATCGGTCACCGTACACCCCAGCGCCTCGTAGAGCTTCCGCGCCAGCTGCCGCTCTCCCGGCTGGTGCAGCATCTCCACATGATTCAGCAACCGACCCCGATACTCCCGCACTTGTGCCACCATTGCGCCCTCCCTTACCGACCGTTTTAGCCGCTATGGTACTACGCCTTCCTAGCCTCCTCTTCGTTCCGTGATTGCAGCGGATGATCTATCTCTCCTTGCCTCTCTCACTCTCTAACATTTCGCCCGAAAATCTGTGCGCTCTGTGGATAAAATATCCTTGCTCCACCTCTCCCTCTGCTATACTCCCCGGCTATGGACTTCTCCTGGTCACCCCAAGAATCCCCCTTCCGCGAAGAGATCCGCGCCTTCCTCAAGGCCAACCTCCCCGCCGACTGGCGCGAACAGGTGAGCGACGTGGAGGGCGAGGAGCGCGAGTCCTTCGAGCGCGACTTCTCCGCCAGGCTCGGCGAGCGCCGCTATCTCTCCATCGGCTGGCCCAAGGATTACGGCGGCCTCGGCTGGTCGCCCATGCAGCAGCTCATCTTCAATGAGGAGTGGGCCCACGCCAAAGCGCCCCGCAGCTTCATGGGCCCCGGCGTCTACCAGGTAGCCGCCTCCATCATCATCCACGGCACGCCCGAGCAGAAGCGGACCTTCCTCCCGCCCATCGCGCGCGGCGAGGTCCGCTGGACCACCCTTTTCAGCGAACCGAACGCCGGCTCCGATCTCGCCTCCCTCCAGACCACTGCCATCGAAGACGGCGATGTCTTTGTCGTCAACGGCCAGAAGATATGGAACACCATGGCCCACAAGGCGGAGCACGGCTTCCTCCTGGCGCGCACGGACCCCAAAGCGCCCAAGCACAAGGGCATCGGCCTCTTCCTCATAGATATGCGCTGGCCCGGCATCACCGTGAAGCCCATCGTCAACATGGCCGATGTCCACAGTTTCAACACCGTTTCCTTCGATAACGTCCGCGTCCCACGGGACAGGCTCGTCGGCGAAAAGACGCGAGGCTGGTACGTCGCCACCACCGCCCTCAACGTCGAGCGCTCCGGCATCCGTTACCACGTCCCCGCTGAGCAGCTGCTCGATGAACTGCTCGCCTACGTGCGCGACTCCGCCACGGGCGAACGCCGCCCCGAGGTCCGCAACCGCCTGGCCGCTATGGCCTGCGAGATGCAGGTCTCGCGGCTCCTCTCCTACCGGGTCGCCTGGCTTCAGAGCAAAGGGACGCCCCCCAGCTACGAAGCCTCCGTCTCGAAGCTCTTCGCGGCCGAGATGACCCAGCACGTCATCGGCCTGGGGATGCAAGTCCTTGGCCTGCGCTCGCAGCTCGCCGGGGGCAACCGCGCCGCCCTCCACGGCAAGATGCAAAAGCTCGATCGCGCCCAACGCGCCATCACCATCGGCGCCGGCACCTCAGAGGTGCAGCGCACCATCATCGCCAAGCGCGGCCTCGGCCTCCCATAACCCACCATCCCCCAGAGGAATCTTCCTGTCGGATTCAGCGTGCTCAGTGCCTTCAGTGGATAGATTCTCTGAAAATCTGTGCCGATCCGTGGATGATTTCTCCTGTTATCGAAACTCCCCCGTCAGCTTGCCGTGCCCGTTCGTCTTCGCGCAGGCATGCCCCTCGGGATTCATCGGCTCGTGGCAGAGTGGGCAGGCGGGCCGCCCGGCCGTCACCACCTCCAGCGCCTGCCTCGCGAAGCGTCCGGCCTGCTCCCGCGTCACCCACCAGCCCAGCGTCACGCGCCGCGCCTTTGCGTCCGCCTCATCGGCGATCAGGATGCCGAAGGCATCCTCCTGCTCCCGGTAGGTCAGCGCCAGCGCAACGGCCTTCACCTCGAACTCCCGGCCCGTCGCCGCCACGCCCTCCGGCATCTTGCCGATATCGCGACGGGCCGCCTGCGACTCTAGGAAGCCCTTGAGCTGCAAGGCTAGGGCGGAAAGCTGCTCCTTCTCCAGCCACACGCTCGCCGTGCCGCGCGGCGCCTCCACCATGAGCCGGAAGGTGCGCTTCCCCGGCTTCCCCTGCGCCTCGGCCTGGAAGAGCCGGGCCGGGCCCAGCTCGTGGCGGACCTCCGTCATCGTGTACCTTCGCTTCCCTGATTCGCCGTGCCGCGCGGGCCGTCCGCCCGCACGAAAAAGATGATGGCGTTCCCGGCGGCGAACACGATACCACACAGGGCGATCAGCACCGTGTACCCCAACTCGTCCGAGCGGGCATTCAGCCTATCCACCCAGATGCCGTTGAGCCGCGCGAGGCCCGCCCCTGCCGCGGTGGCCACGTTCAGGTAGCCCAGCTGCTGCGCCGCGCGCTTGCCGGAGACCAGGTCGCTCGCCAGGGCCCAGTTCGCGCCCAGGTACATGCCCAGCCCGGGCCCCGCCACTAGGCCGGCGAGCATCAGGTCGCGAGGCTATCGGCCGGGAGCAGGAGGCCGCCCGCCGCCAGGCCCAGCCCCCCCCCGAGGCCAGCAGGATCGGCTTGCGGCCCATGCGGTCGCTCAGGCGGGCCGCCGGGTAGAGGACAAGGAAGGCCCCGGCCCCGGTGACGGCAAATATCTTCCACAGCTCCTGCGCCGGGTTCTCGATCCCCATCCGGTCCTCCAGGATGAAGAGCAGAAAGGTCTGCAGGGAGGATGCCGCCAGCGCCAGCAGGAACCGTGAAGCCAGGAAACACTTATAGTGCGGGTGCGCCTTTGCCGCCGGCCCGGCCTCCACTGCCGGCCCGTTCACCGGAGGCGGCGCGCGCCTCAGAGCCGCGACGCTCACCGCGACGCCTACCGCAAGCAACGCCGCAAGGATCGTGAGCGCAAGCCAGACCCATGAGAACTCCCGCGACTCGTCGTACCGGCCGATGAGCCAGGCCACCAGCGCCACGATGCCGATGGCCGGGACGATCTCCACCAGCCACTTCACCCCGGAGGCCGCGCCCCGTTTGGCGTGGGGCACGTAATCGCGGATGAGGGCCTGGTAGGGGCCCTGCGCCGCATTGGAGAAGAGCTGGAGGATACAGGTCAAGAGGAAGAGGAGCGCGTAATTGGGGGCCGCTCCCACGGCGATCAGCAATGGGACGGAGGCCATGCCGCCGATGGCGATGAACGGCACGCGCCTTCCCCATCGGGAGGTCTTCCGATCGCTGGCGCCCCCGGCGATGGGCTGGACCAGCACCGCGATCACCAGCCCCACGAAGGAGAGGACGCCCAGCGCCGTGTTCTTGGACGATTCCGCCACCAGGTCTTCCACCCGGGTGGGCAGCACAACGATGGTGAAGCAGCCCGCCAGCGCCGTCACCGCCAGGCCAAAGAGGCTCATGCGCGCCAAGAGACCCGCTGAGACGCCCTGCCCGCTGTTCGTTGTCATGAGAAGAAAGGTCGCCCCGCAATCGCCGTACAGTCTATCGCATCTCTTCCTGGCTCCCTGAACTTCCTCTCCCGCCTCTCGACTCGCCCCCTGATTTTCGCTACAATCGTCGCGATTCCCCCTCAGAGAGTTGGTGCCGCTTTGCCGGATAGAAGAACCCGACGCCAGGAAGAGCGCGAAGCCAAGGCCAAGGAGGCCAAGCAGGAGTTCCGCCCGCCCGGCGGTCTCTTCTCCCGGCTCTCCACGGACGCCATCGTCGGCATCATCATCGCCTCCGTCGTCCTTCTCGTCTTCCTCGTCTTCTTCTTCCGCTGGTGGAACTCCCGGGACAATACAGCGGCGCCCACCTTCAACCAGGTCTCCGCCATCGCGCCCGGCGGCCTGGAAGGCAAGACCCTCTTCATCGCAGACCTCAACGGCCTCTTCCGCAGCACGGATAACGGCAAGAAATGGAGCCGCGCCCCCGGCATCGCCAAGGGCGAAGCCTACCGCGCGGTGGAAGGCGTCCCTGGGAGCCCGGGCGCCCTCATCGCCGCCGGGAGCCATTCGCTCCGCCGCAGCGCCGATGGCGGCAAGACGTGGACCCTCGTCCAGAACGATCTGCCCTCCCAGGACTTCCAATCGTTCACCATAGACCCGGTCCAGCCCAACACCTTCTACGCCTACCTGAACCCCCAGGGCCTCTTCCGCAGCGAGAACAGCGGCGCAGCGTGGACCCGCGTCAGCGGCTTCGAGAACGCCAGCGTCACGACCCTGGCCGTCCGGCCCGGCGACCCAAAGCTCCTCTTCGTCTTCCACAGCTCCCGCGGCCTCCTGCGCAGCCGCGATGGCGGCGTGACCTTCGAGCCCGTCACGGGCGCCCTGCCCGCCACCTCCGTGACCGATCTCCTCACCCTGCCGAACGATGCGCAGAACGTCTACGCCGTCGCCTCCCGGAGCCTCTACCGCAGCAAGGACGGCGGGACCACCTGGGCCAAGGCCGGCGGCCAGAGCCTTTCGAGCGCCAACATCGTCATCATCGGGCGCGATGGCGCGACGGGGACGCTCTACGCCGCAGACCTAACGGGTTTCGTCTACAGCAGCACCGATGGCGGCGAGAACTGGATCCCGCATAGCTAGCCCGCATCGAGGACCTTGTCCTTCGACTCCTCGCCCTGCGCCCATCCGCGCGGTACGATGCGAAAGGAGAAGGTGATGCTTCCATCGAACCCGCGTAGAGGCCAGGCTAAGCCCCGCCCACACCGCATCTGCTTGGATCGCTCTTCCGCACAGGAGCTTCCCCGGTGACCGCTTCCGCCAACTCCCCAGGCTCGGCGCAGAAGCCGCCCGTGGCCGCCCTCGTCGTTCTCGGCCTGCTCTTCACCGGCTTCATGGCCGCCGTCTTCGCCTTGGGCCTGCGCAGCACCACCGGGAACGCCATCAGCCCCGAGAAATACGCGGGCGATATCGCGGGCCTGCTCCCTTTCGGCTATGCCTTCGGCGCGGGGATGATCGCCAGCGTGAACCCCTGCGGCTTCCTGATGCTCCCCGGCTTCATCGGCTACTACATCGGCCGCGAGACGCCGGGCGAAGACCCGCGCGATGTGACGCTACGGCACCTGGGGCGCGCCGTCCTCTTCGGCCTCATGGTCACCCTGGGATTCGTGGCCCTTTTCGCGGCCATCGGCTCCGTCATCTCGGCGGGCGGGACGGCCATCGTCGGCGCTTTCCCCTGGGCGGGGCTGGCCATCGGCGGCGCCCTGGCCGCCTTCGGCCTCTGGGTGCTGCTCACCGGGCGCACCTTCGGGTTGGCTTTGGCAAGCCGCATCGGTAGGCCCGGCGGGCGCGGCATCGGCTCCGCCTTCGTCTATGGCGTCGCCTATGGTGCGGCTTCGCTCTCCTGCACCCTCGCCATCTTCCTCGTCGTCGTCGGCCGCGCCACCGCCTCCGAAGGCGTCTTGAGCGGCGTCGGCCAGTTCGTCGGCTTCGCCCTGGGCATGGGCGTCGTCGTCATCTCCGTCAGCCTGAGCGCGGCGGCATTCAAGGGCGCGGTGGTGCAGACGCTCAAGGGCGTGGCATCCTACTTCCAGCGCCTCAGCGGCATCTTCCTGGCGGGCGCAGGCATCTACCTCATCATCTACTGGATCGTCCTCGGAGATATTTTCCAGTAGACCCCTCCCTCCAATCCTCTCCTAATTAGCGCGTTCTTCCGCTAAACTGATGATGCTCTCTGTCGTGTAATGATGCTGCGATCTGCGTTCATCTGCATGATCTGCGGACAAATCCTCTGAGGTCCTTCCGTGAAGCTCCCCCGCTGGGCCGTCATCACCATAGGCATTCTGCCCCTCATCGCCCTCCTCATCCTCTTCGTTTGGGGCGTCTTCTTCCGGGATAGCAACAACGCCACTGGCATCGCCACCTTCACCAGCGCCGGCGAAGGTCGCGTCCTCCGCGAAGAGCCCACGTCTTTCACCATCACCACCTTTGATGGCGCGCAGGTCTCCCTTAACGACCTCCTCGCCAAGAAAAAAGTCGTCATGGTCGACTTCTGGGCCTCCTGGTGCGTCCCCTGTCGCCAAGAAGCCCGCGATCTCGAGGCCGTCTGGCAGCGCTACAAAGATAAAGGCGTTGCCTTCCTCGGCGTCGCCGTCACCGATAGCGAGAGCGAAGCCCGCTCCTTCATCAAGCAGTTCGGCTCAACCTATCCCAACGGCCCGGATAGAAAGGGCACCATCGCCGTCTCCTATGGTTTCACCGGCATCCCCGAAAAATACTTCATCGTGGACTACAAAATCGTCAAGAAGCTCGTCGGCCCGCTCACCGAAGCCCGCCTCTCCTCCGTCCTCGATGACCTCCTAGCCAAATAGCGTCTCCCCCTCTTCCGGCATCCCGTTCCTCGCGCCCTCGGCGGATCATCTTCCTGTCCGGAACCTTGCTCTCTGTTTCCCGAACCTCAATCCTTCCCCATCTGTCCTTTCCGAAGGACTCTCGGTCTTACGAGTCCGGACTGCTCGGACCGTGTGTCTCCTCACCCCGTATGTTGCATCAGGGCCGCACCGGAGCGATATCTGTCATTCCGATGACTCCGCGTGCAGCACCGGAGCGGACGATAACTCCCTCCTTCCTCCATCCCTGCGTTCCTTCCCCACTTGACACCACTGCCTATTCTGCGTAGTATTGTCTCGTAAGCACAAAAAGCTTACGCCTTCGCCAGGACAGAGAGCCGG
>VGPF01000054.1 GCA_016875535.1 Chloroflexota bacterium | reverse complement strand
GAGGTGCTCCTCGGACAGTGGAGGCGAATCTACAACGAGGTCCGGCCCCACAGCGCCCTCGGCTACCGCCCGCCAGCGCCTGAGGCGATGTTGCCACGACTGGCGTTCAGCAGTTCCGCCGGACTAACATAGCGAGTGGTACAAAGTCTGGGGGCAGGTCATTAGCGACGTCTTCTCTAATTGAAGGTGTGGAGAACATGTGGGTTTGGTTAGGGAACTGCCGCAGGGCGACTTAGGTAAACCTGGCGGCCTCCAATACTAGGGAAAAGTAAGGCATGGGTGCCCAACGCCGACTGGCTCCAGGAAGGCGGCCTCTGCCGTCCTCTGCTTTCCTCCCTTTGTAGACCCGTCGTACAATACCCCCGATTCACGGTAGAGGTCGGCTTATGCTCTGAAGCATATTGTGCCCGCGCCGCCAAGGCCGACCCGCCTCCGTAAAGAGGCGGCCCAGAGGGCCGCCTGAAAGATAACCCGTGCAAGAGACCAACGGCTCCACCCCAGGCCCCCAGCGTCTCGGCATCGTCACCCAGGGCTCCCTCACCAAGGGGATAGACGTCAAGCTGGACGGCGATGTCTCTATAGAGGAGATCGCCGTGGGGCGATTCGTCACTATCCAGGGCGCATCCCGGCGCTTCTTCGGCGTCATCACAGACGTCACCCTGGCCCATACGGACGATAGGCTCGCCCAGAACCCGCCGGACGTCTCCGACCCCTTCATCGCCCAGGTCGTCTCCGGCACCGCCGCCTATGGCCAGCTCCACGTGACCCCGTACCTGATGCTGGGCGCCGATGTGGAGGGCCAGGGCCCCCTTCCCGCAAAGACCGTCCCGCCCCACTTTGCTCTGGTGCGCACCAGCGACCCTGAAGAGGTCCAGCTTATCTTTGGCGATAAGGATGAGCGGCACATCTGGATCGGCAGTCCCCTGGACATGGAGGAGGCCCCCGTCTGCCTCGATATCGAAAAGCTGACGGAGCGCAGCGTCGGCGTCTTCGGCAAGACGGGCACCGGCAAGTCCTTCCTCACGCGCATCGTCCTGGCGGAGATCGTCCAGAAGGCCAAGGTCGTCAGCCTTATCTTCGATATGCACAGCGAGTACGGCTGGAGCCACCGCAGTGAAAGCAAGACGGAGGTGAAGGGCCTCAAACAGCTCTTCCCGGCGAAGGTAGCCGTCTTCACCCTGGACGAGGCCCATACCCGGGGCAAGGGCGCCAGCGCCGACTACGTTGTCCAGATCCCATTCGATGAGGTGACGGGCGCGGACATCGGCTCCTTGGCGGGCGTCCTCGGCCTCAACGAGACCCAGGTCCAGCTCGCCGAACGCCTGGAGCGCAAGCTCGGCAATCGGTGGCTCATGACCTTCCTGGCCACCGATTCCACGGAGGACATGACGGGCCTCGCCGGGGGCGCGGAGCACGAGCAGACGCTTTCCGCCCTCCACCGCAAACTGCAAAAGCTCCACGCCTTCGACTTCCTGAAAGAGAAGACGCCCGACGATACCGTTCGCCGCATCATCGAGTACCTGGACCGCGGCACTCACGTCGTCCTGGAGTTCGGGAAGTATCGCAACAACCTGCCGGCCTACATCCTGGTGGCCAACCTGCTGACGCGACGCATCCACGAGAAGTACGTGGAGCGCACGGAGGCGGCCCTGGGCAGGAAGGGCGCGGAGCCGAACCACCTCATCATCGCCATAGAGGAGGCGCACAAGTTCCTCAGCCCCCAGGTGGCGCCCCACACCGCCTTCGCCACCATCGCCCGGGAGCTGCGCAAGTACAACGTCACGCTGCTCGTCATTGACCAGCGCCCCAGCGGCATAGACCGGGAGGTCCTCTCCCAGGTGGGCAGCAAGATCACCTGCCTCCTGGAAGACGAGCAGGACATCGAGGCGGTGCTGGCCGGGCAATCGGGGGCGCGGGAGCTGCGGGCAGTCCTGGCGAAGCTGGAGACCAAGCAGCAGGCCCTCATCTTCGGCCACGCTGTCCCCATGCCCGTCGTCGTCCGCACGCGCACCTACGATAAGGAGTTCTACGCCTCCCTGGGTGTGCTGGACGATGCCGAGCGCAAGGCCCGCGCCAAGAAGGACGCAGAAGAGTTGTTCAGATAGGCAGCAGCTCATGCTGCCAGGGGTCGCAGGCCCCGGTTTCGCAGCGGCTCGAATGCCTCCTTCGGCTGCAGGCGGGTATCGGTTGGGAATCGTTATGCGGACGGCTCGACGGTTGTGCCATGGATAAACGCGTCCAAGAGAGGTGCGAGCGTTCAACGTGCCGTGGGAGCGGGCGGCTCTTAGAGCACGCCCCTACCAGTAATCGGCGCAAGGCATCGCGATAGCAGTCTCGCGACTTCCCCACGGTGCCTTCGGCGACTCGAGTCAGCCGGTCACGCCCGCGTGTGAGTGGATGCGGCGCAGGTTGAGCCCACGCCAAAGCATGTCGGATCGCGATCCTCCTTCCGCGTCGGCGCCTGGGCCAGTTGTCGGTTGCGGAGCGAAGCCTGGGGTCCCGCGCGCGCAGGCCAGGTGGACGCCCCGGAGCCGTCCGCACAACATTTCGCACAAGCGAAGGACATATCGCCATACATCCTTTCACTATTCATTATGAGCATCTTCGTCAAGTGGCGCAGCGGACACGAGAATGACCCAGGCCGTTTGTCGCCCTGGGCGCCTTTATCTGCAAGGAAGCGGCGGATCTACGAATCCCATCCCTGGGTTGTCCCTGCTCAACGCAAGGCCTCGGGGTTCCAGCTGCTCCGCGACCCACTCGCCCCTGCGCCCGTGGTACAATCTCACGCGGCCTTCCGCACCATCACCACACCAGGAATCAGCTATGGCTATCCCCCTTCGCGTCGGCCATTCGCCGGATGCAGACGACGCGTTCATGTTCTACGGCATCGCCAAGGGTGTCGTCTCGCCGGGGCCGTACAAGATCGTCCACGTCATCAAGGACATCCAGGCCCTGAACGAGTTCGCGCTCAAGGGAGACCTGGAGGTGACGGCCATCTCCACCGCGATGTATCCCAAGGTGGCGAACAGGTACCGCATCCTCTCCTGCGGCGCGTCCATCGGCCGCAAGTACGGCCCCGTCATCCTTGCCAAGCCGGGGGCGCTGGGCAAACCCGGCTCCAAGCACGCCGGCGACCCGACGCCGATCCTCAAGGGCAAACGCATCGCCATCCCTGGGGAGAACACCACGGCCTACCTCCTGATCCGCATCTTCGTCCCCGGCTTCGTCCCCGTCATCATGAACTTCGACGCCGTCCTTCCCGCCCTGGAGAAGGGCGAGGTGGATGCCGCGCTAGTCATCCATGAGGGCCAGGTGATCTGGAAGGACAAGGGGTATGTGAACCTGCTGGACCTGGGGGAGAAGTGGTTCGAGGCGACGAAGCTGCCGATCCCGCTGGGCCTGGACGTTGTCCGCCGCGACCTGGGGGAGCAGGCGATCCAGTTCATCTACACGATGCTGTACGAGAGCATCATGCTGACGCGCAAGGACGAGGACGGGGCACTGGACTATTCGATGCAATACGGGCGCGGCGTAGACCGAGAGACGATCCGAAAGTTCGTGCGCATGTATGTGAACGAGGATACCGAGCAGATGGGGCAAGAGGGGAAGCGCGCCCTGGAGACGCTCTTCGCCAAGGCGAAGGAGCGCGGCCTGATCGAGAAGACACCGCCCCTGGACATCGTGGGGCTCAAATAAGCGGGCCGCGCTCTCCGATGCAAGGGACAGAGCCCTGGGGAACGGGAACCACGGCCCCTACCGGGATGACGATCTGATGCAACCGCTGGAAGGCGTCCGCATCATTGACCTTTCGGGCCTGGCGCCCGGGCCCTTCTGCTCCATGGTCCTCTCCGACCTGGGGGCCGATGTAACGCTCATCGAAGCGCCGCCTGAGACGCGCAACACAGGCCCCTTCGACCCGAACAAGGACCCGGTGCGCGAGGCGGCCTTCGACCCCTTCCGCCGCAACAAGCGGAGCATCGTGCTGAACCTCAAGCAGCCATCGGCGCAAGAGGTGGTCCACCGGATGGCGAAGCAGGCCGATGTCTTCATGGAAGGCTTCCGCCCCGGGGTGACAGCGCGGCTGGGCGTGGACTACGCGACGCTGAGGAAGCACAACAAGGGCATCATCTACTGCTCGCTCACGGGCTTCGGCCAGGACGGGCCCTACAAGATGCTGCCGGGGCATGATATCAATTACCTGGCCATCGCCGGGGCGCTCAGCGTGATCGGGGGGCCGGAGGGCAAGCCCGTGGCGCCGTACAACATCATCGCCGATTTTGCCGGGGGCGGGCTCTTCTCCGCGGTCGCCATCCTCTCGGCGCTGTGGGCGCGGCAGAAGACGGGCGAAGGCCAGCAGATAGACATCTCGCTGACGGACAACAGCGCCTACCTGATGGCGCAGCCCGCCTACGACCACTTCAGCCACGGGACGCAGATCCGCCCGGGCAGGATGCGGCTGAACGGCGGTTTTCCCGATTACGATACGTTCATCTGCAAGGACGGGAAGTATCTCTCCGTGGGCTGCCTGGAAGTGAAGTTCTGGGAGAACCTTTGCAGGGCCCTGGGAAAAGAGGAGTTCATCGCCGCGCGCCCCCCGGGCGATAAGCCGGAAGAGGGGTCGCATATCCGCGCCGAGCTCACGCGCATCTTCCTCACGCGCACCCGGGACGAGTGGTTCGCCTACCTGTTCGATAAGGACGTGGCGGTGGCGAAGGTGAATCAGGTGGAGGAGATGGCGAACGACGCGCACCTCCAGGCGCGGAAGATGATCGTGGATGTGCCTGGGCCGCGGGGGCAGACGTACCGGCAGGTGGGCATCGGTCCTCGCCTGAGCGCGACGCCCGGGAAGATCCGGAGCGCCGGCGTGCCTCCGGGAGCGAGCACGAGGGAGGTCCTGGCGGAGCTGGGGTACAGCACGTCCGATGCAGCGGCGCTCCTTGCCAGCGGCGCGGCGGTGCAGGGCTAGCGGAGCATATCATCGAGAGTGAGACGTATTCCAAGGAGCGGCTGAAGCGCACGTCCGGGCGGTGGCATGACGCCACGATGAGCGGACGCACCTTTTGCCTGCCTGCGGGGCATCCGCTGCCCGCGATGGTCTCCCTGCCGGAGGAGATTGCCAAGGCCTACCGAGAGTCGGAGACCGGGGCCTTTCTGTTCTGGAGCCAGGCGGAGTCCAAGCTGGTCATCCCGCCGTTCCCCGTCGAGCGGTACAAGGAGCAGGAGGGATGGCACATCGGACAGATGCACAGCCTGCTAGACAAGCCCCGGCGGACGGCGCTGGCGCTGGTGCGCCTGGGGGGATTCGCCATCGGCGTCTTTGAGGGCGAGCGGCTGATTGCATCCAAGGTAGACGCGCCCTTCGTGAAGGGGCGTCACCGGGCGGGGGGAAGCTCCTCCGGGCGCTTCGCCCGGCGGCGCGAGGGGCAGGCGCGCTCCTTGTACGATAAGGCGTGCGAGGTCTTTCGGGCCATCGTTGAGCCGCACCGGGCGGGACTGGACCACCTGGTGCTAGGCGGCGACCGGATGACCCTGGTAGACTATGAGAAGCGGTGCGGCTACCTCTCCACCTTCCGCTCGATACGCCTGCGCCGGGTGCTGCACGTCCCGGACCCCAGGCAGGCGGTGCTGGAGAATGCCATCCAGCTAGCCTACATGAGCCAGGTGATCACCTTCACGCCGCCGAGGCATTGAGATAGAAGTTCAGATTCCCCCTCCCTTCCATTCTCTCCCGCCGAGGGAGAGAGGTTGTGCAGAAAGCAGACAGGCTCCAATAAAGCCGGGGCACAGCACGTCTTGAGGCGCTCTTACGCAATTCTTGCAAAGCCGCCAAGCTCCGGAACGAAGGGCCGTGCTAGAATCGGCGCGCCGGACGTCCCGACCAGGGGAAAAAGATGCCACGTACAAGAAAGCGCATAGGGAAAAAGGCGGGCATGCGAGCGGTCCGAGCGGCCGAGCCGCAGGATAGCCAGACAGACTTGCTGAGCCGGCTCGCCAGGCATATGGGCGAGACGCTGGACGTGCAGCAGGTCCTCCAGTCCGTCATTTCAGACGCCTGCCAGCTCACCGGCGCGAAGTACGGGGCGCTCGGCATCTTTGACGAAGCCGGGCGCATCACGCAGTTCATCACCCACGGCATCAGCGATGAGATGCGACGACACATCGGGCATCTGCCTGTAGGCAAGGGCATCCTGGGCCTCTTGCAGCGGGAACCCAAGCCCTTGCGGTTGAACAATCTCACGAAGCATCCGCAGTCGGTCGGCTTCCCGGCAAACCACCCCAAGATGAAGAGCTTTTTGGGCGCACCGATCCGCCTGGGAGACGCCTCGTTCGGGAATATCTACCTGACGGACAAGGCGGGGGGCCGCCCTTTCACGGAGCGCGACGAACACCTGCTGACGCTCTTCAGCAGCCATGCGGCAGTAGTCATCCGAAATGCGCGCTTCCATACGAGCGTGGCAGAGGCGATGCGGCAGCTCGAGACGATCATGGACCTTTCGCCAACCGGGGTGATGTGCATCGAGGCGAAGACGCAAAAGACGCTCATCATCAACCAGGAGGCGAAGCGTATCCTGGGGGTCACCGTCAAGCCCGGGGAGGTCTTCCCCATCGGCAAGACGGGGATCGAGACGAGGATGCCGGACGGGCGGAAGTTCGACGCCCATGAGCCAACGATGGCACGCGCGCTTTCCCGGGGAGAACGCACCATCGCTGAGGAGATGCGCCTGGTCTTTCCCGATGGACACAGCACGCTGGTGGTTATCAACAGCACGCCGCTCTTCAACGCGCGGGGGGAGGTGACGTCTGTAGTCTCCACGATCATGGATCTGACGCCCCTGGAAGAGACGGAACGGGAGCGAGGCGAATTCCTGGGGATGGTGAGCCATGAGCTGAAGACGCCGCTGACGGCGATCAAGGGGTCGGCGGCGACGGCGCTGGGCTCCAAGCGGCCCTTGAACCCGGATGAGACGAAGGAGCTGTTCAGCATCATTGACGAGCAGGCGGACCGCCTGCGCGACCTGGTGGACAACCTGCTGGATATGAGCCGCATCGAGTCGGGAACGCTCTCCGTGTACCCCGAGCCGGTGGAGCTGAGCGCGGTGATCAAGGAGGCGCTGGGTCAGTTCACCCACAGCGCCCCGGGACGCGACGTGCAGGTGCAGACGGACGGGCTGCAAGCGTGGGTGACGGCGGACAAGCGCCGGATCGTTCAGGTGTTCACCAACCTGCTGACGAACGCGGCAAAGTTCTCTCCGGACGGGAGCCCCATCGCCATCACGGCGACGCAGGACGGCCAGGCCGTGGAGATCGCGGTGCGCGACGTGGGGCGCGGAATCCCGCCCAGCAAGATCGGCAACCTCTTCCGGAAGTTCTCCCAGGTACACAGCGATGCGAAGGGCAACCTGGGCGGCACGGGGCTTGGGCTGGCGATCTGCAAGGGCATCGTGGAGGCGCACGGCGGACGCATCTGGGCGCGGAGCGAAGGCGAAGGGAAGGGCTCCTCCTTCAGCTTCACGCTACCCTTGGCGGCGGCGCAGGGAAAGACACCGGAGCAGGAGCCGGACCAGACGAGCGTCACGAAGCGGGGGGAGCGGACGCGCATCCTGGCGTTGGACGACGACCCGCAGATCCTGCGGCTGGTCCGCCGGGTGCTGGACGAGGCGGGGTGCAAGCCAGTCCTGGCGCGCGGCGTGGACGAGTTCTTCACACTGCTGGATGCAGAGCAGCCGGACCTCTTCCTCTTGGATATGAACGTCCCAGGAGCGACGGGACTGGACTTACTGAAGCGCATCCGGGAGGGATCCGGCAGGCCGGTCATCTTCCTGACGGCAGTGGACAGCCCGGAGATAAAGGCGAAGGCACTGAAGGCCGGGGCGGACGACTACATCACCAAGCCCTTTTCGCCGATCGAGCTGACGGCGCGGATCGAGGCGGCTCTGAGGCGGCACTCCATGGGCGATGTGCTGGACGCGCGGCCGCCCTTCACGTTGGGAGACCTGGGGATCAACTTCGGCGAGCGGCGGGTCTCCGTCTCGGGAAAACCGGTGCGGCTTTCGGCGACGGAATACAATATCCTGTACGAGCTCGCGACGAACGCGGGGCGGGTGCTGACCCACGACCAGATCCTGCACCGGGTCTGGGGCCCCGAATACTCGGGGGAGACGGAGCTGGTGCGCTCCTTTGTGCGCAACTTGCGCTCCAAGCTGCATGACGATGCGCGAAACCCGCGCTATGTGCTGACGGAGCCGCAAGTGGGCTACCGGATGCCGAAGGGGTAGCGGCAGCACAGACGCGAGAGAGACGTTACGACGGCTCTCCCACACCCTTCCGGTGCTTTTCGGTTCCTCTTCACAGGTTCTTCACGTCCATTCCGAGTCGCTTCACAGGACTTTTATGTCACGGCCGTATTTTCTCGCTTGTAAAGCGCTAGGCATCAAGGAGGAGGAGTCCTTATGGGCAAAGAGAAAAGGGAAAAAGAGTCGAAGAAGCTCGCGGTCACGAAGCGCCTCTCGGAGACGCCGATTTCGCCGTTCCACGATCTTGATGAGTTCTTCGATAGGGCGATGGGCGGCTGGCCTTTCGAGCGACCCGGATGGCTCACGCGCCGCTTCGGCGACCTGCGACTGGGCAGGCATGCGTGGGCGCCGCGAGTTGACGTGCTGAAGAGCGAAAAAGGGGTCACGGTGAAGGCCGATCTCCCCGGGTTGAAGGCGGAGGATATCAAGGTGGACGTGCAGCACGGGGTGCTGACGATCAGCGGCTCCCGGGAAGAGGCGAAGGAGACGAAGGAGAAGGACTACTACCGGAGCGAGCGTTTCTCCGGGTCGTTCTCGCGAAGCATCGCGCTGCCGGAGGGCGCAGAGGCAGACAAGATTTCGGCGGACTATAAGGACGGGGTGCTGGAAGTGACGGTGCCTACATCAGGGGAGGCGGGCAAGGCAAAGGCGATCCCGGTGCAGCAGAAGCAGTGACGGAGCACAGCGGTAACTCTCGCAGTGGGAGTGATTAGGTGGCCCGCGTGACGACGGTACTGATCGTTGAGGACGACAAAGGCGTGCGACGGATGCTCCGGTTCGCGATGCGGGAGGCCGGGTTCGACGTGGTGGAGGCGGCGAACGGCATCGAGGGGCTGGCGCTGCTGGACACGCAGGGCGTTGATGCGGTGGTGCTGGACCTGGCGCTACCCGGGGAATCGCAGGCGGCGATGCTGAAGCGACTGCGGGGGCGGGAGCGCAAGCCGCCCGTGTGGGTGGCGGTTTCGGCGATGGACGAGCGAGAGGCGGAGACGAAGTTCGGGCGGCTGGAGGGCAGGCTGATCGCGAAGCCGTATAACCCGTGGCAGGTGATCGGTGATATCAAGGCGATGCTGGTGCAGCGGGACGGCAGAGCCGGATAGCGAGGACGGCGATGATTTACCTAAAGGCGTGTTCGAAGTGCGGAGGAGACGTCTATCTGGACCGCGACCTCTACGGGTCGTTGATGGCGTGCTTCCAGTGCGGCCATACGCTCACCCGTGCCGAGGAGCGCAAGGCTATGGCGACGGCAAAATCGGCGACAAAGCCGAGGGTGAAGGTAGGAACGGCCTAAGGCGGCAGAACTTCTCAGGGAACAAAAAGGGGACGGCCTGAAGGCCGTCCCCTTTTTTACGGCTTGCGGACGGGGTCAGCGACGAGCTTGAGGAAATCGTGGCTGGCGATGATGCCGACGAGGCTCTCGCCACGGAGGACGGGGAGGCGACGCACCTTGTTGCGGAGCATGAGGGAGGCGACTTCGCCGATGGGGGCGCTCTCCTGGACGGCGACGACGGGCTTGGACATGACATCTTTCACAGGGCGGCTACGAATCATCGCAGCAACTTCGTCCATGTTGCCCGGAGTGGCCCACGCGCCCAGCAGGGTGTAGAGGGGCTCTTCCGTCATGGGAAGGCGGCGCTCATGGAGGCCGAAATCGGTGTGGGTGATGATGCCGACGACTTTTCCCTTCTGGTTGACGACTGGCAAAGCGCTATAGCCCTTATCCAGCATGAGTCGCGCCGCCTGACCGACGGTCGCGTCGTCAGGGATAGAGACGACGGGGCTATTCATGATGTCGCGAGCGAGTTTCATGGAAGGCCTCCAGCGATAACCCCGTCGCACGTTACAATACAACACCCTCGCTAGCCCGACTCATGCGGATAATCACCCTCTCCTCTCGGGCTACGCTCGAGTTCCTCTCCCATCAAGGGCGAGGAGATTCACCCGCAGCCCGTCATCTCCAAGCAAGATCAAGCGACGGTTAGAACTGCCACCACTCGAACCACTTGCCCATAGGCATCTCTAGGATAACGACATCGCGGAGGCGGCCGTCCATATCCTTGGCGTGGCCGGGCAGAAGGCCGACGCGGACGAAGCCGACGTATTCTGCAGCTTTGATGGCTTGGTCTTCCTTTTCGGCCACGGCCTCGATCTTTACGCGCTCGATGCCGTTGGCGTTGGCGACACCCGCCAGCTCATGGAGGAGCAGGGTACCGAGGCCCTTCTGGCGATAGATAGCGTCAACAATGATGCGGATCTCGGCGACGTGGCGGCGGGCGCTGGCGCGGGTGCGGTGGAGGGTCCCATCGCCGACGACGCGGCCGCCGGCCCAGGCGAGGATAGGGAGCGCGCGGTCGTAATCGAGCTCTTGGATCCATTTCTTGATGACCGAGGGGCTGGTGACGTCTTCCTTGAGGTAGTAGCGATCCTCGGCAGGAACGCGCTTGAAGAAGGCGATCAACTCTTGCTCATCGGCAGCGACCATGGGCCTGAAGGTGATCTTGGTGCCATCGCGGAGACTGATGTCCTTGGGAAATGCAGTGAGTTTGTAGATGTGCTGCTTGCTCATCGGTTCTCCTTGTACGTTTGCTGTGTTCCGCTTTCTCGGCCGCCGATCGGCGGCCAGGGAATCCATCGGTAGCGCTATGGGCGCAAGATGAGGACGGGACGCGACGAGGCGCGGAGGACGCGGTCGGCGACGCTGCCGAGGACGAAGCGGCCGACGCCGGAGCGCCCGTGGGTGGACATGACGATGAGGCTCCCGGGCATCTCAGCGGCGTAGTCCAGGATGCTGTTGGCGGCGTCACCGCGGACGGCCTTGGTGACGACCTTCACGCCACGGGACTTGAGCGCGGCGGCGCGCTCTTTGAGGTATTCGGTGGCGGAGTCCATCATGTACTCGTTCATGCGGGGGTCGTAGGACTGTGGGTCAACGCCGGCGAAGGCCATGGATGCCGTGGGAACGACGCGGATGAGGGCGACGGAGAGGGCAAGGCGGCTGGCGAACTCTTCCACGGTGGCGAGGACGGATTCGCCAAGCTCGGAGCCGTCTAGGGGGACGACGGCGACGCGGAGCGCGCCGTTGGCAGCCCGTTTGGCTTGGGGCTTGTTGAGGAGCATGGGCAGGCCAGTGGCATGGATGACCTTGTCCGTGGTGCTGCCATAGACAAGCCGCCCGATGCCGGAGCGGCCGTGGGTGGACATAGCGATGAGGTCGCACTTTTTCTTTTTCGCCAGGTTCACGATCTCATCGGCGGGCTTGCCGGAGAGCTCCAGGCTATCGGCGGCGATACCGGCATCCTTGAGGTTGCCGACGATACCATTGAGGTAGGCGGAGGGAAGCGCGCCCTTGAAACGGGCTTTGGCCACGGCGGGGTTCTCTTCGGGATTGGAGACGTAGAGGACAGTGACCTGCGCTCTGCCGGCCTTGGCCAGATCCTCCACAAAGGGGATGATGCCTTCGCTGAGGTCTGAGCCATCGAGCGCCAGCAATATCTTCTTGAACACGTCTGCACCTCTCCTAGCCGGATAATGACCGCGAGCGGCCACGGCCACACATGCTACACCTTCACGGCAACCCTAGATTACGAGGCTGACGTGAGTAGCCCGTGAAAAGGGGAGGAGCGTTGCATGAAAAAGGCGTGAACGCACGCTTGGAGAGGCCATGGGTGACCTCCGGCGGCTTCTTACAGCACAGAGGGGGCTATGCTAGAATGATGCACCAGACTCACCCCTGATTGAGAGCCTGCCCATCACCATGTCCGAACGCATCTTCATCGGTGTTGCGTGGCCGTACGCCAACAGCTCGCTGCACCTGGGGCACGTGGCAGGCGCCTACCTCCCGGCGGATATCTTCGCGCGGTACCACCGGCTGAAGGGGAACCGGGTGCTGATGGTCTCCGGCAGCGACCAGCATGGGACACCTATCACGGTGCGGGCGGAAGAGGAGAAGATCAGCCCGCAGCAGGTGGTGGACCGCTACCAGCCGGAGTTCCTGGACTGCTGGCAGCGGCTGGGCATCAGCTTTGATCTGTTCACCCACACCAGGACGGAGAACCACCAGCGCACCGTCAATGAGATCTTCTTGAAGCTCCTTTCCCAAGGGCATATCTACAAGAAGACGATGTCCATGCCGTATTCCACGGTCTCCAAGCGGTTCCTGCCGGACCGCTATGTGGAGGGCATCTGCCCCAACTGCGGCAAGGACGGGGCAAGAGGCGACCAGTGCGACAACTGCGGCAAGACGCTGGACCCGAAGGACCTCAAGAATA
>VGPF01000053.1 GCA_016875535.1 Chloroflexota bacterium | reverse complement strand
TGCTCTGACTGCCCGGCGCTTCGCCGTTCTAGAACCGGCGCCGCGCCGCGACCGTCCGCATAACGCCGGACAAAGAAAAGGGAAGGCGTCCCGAGGGGGAGGACGCGTGCACAGCGCCCTTCCCATCGGTCCGCCTTCCCGGCTCGCTGTCCTGGCGAAGGCTTACAATTTCATGTATACCATAGATTGCAACAATGTCAATGGGGTGATGGCGGAGGAGGAGAGTTTATCCATAGACGGGAGAGATGAACGGGCAGATTTTCGCAGGCAGGGAATCGGGAGAGGTGTAGTTATTCAGAGGACGAAGAAGGCAGAATGGAAGTTAGAAGAAATTGAGAGAACGTACGCCGATGCTTCTCAGTCAGAGCATATCGCTGTGCAACCGCTAATCAGTGCGGTCGATGCGAAGTTGTTGCCAGCTCGCCAGCCAAGGCCGTCAGTCGCTCCTACGCTCGTTTTCAACTTTGGCTCGTATCTCCGAAGCCAACCGATCAGCCCTCTTCAATAGATTGAGCACCTCTCTTCGGAGAAGCTCATACTCGCGCAACTCTTTTGAGCAAATCGTCATCGTATCCTTATAATCTCGTTGCTTTGGCGAAAATCTCATAAAGTAGCGCTTCAGAGTCGCTTGCACCTCGACAGGGGACTTAATACGCTCGCTCCCGCCAACGAATTCCGCCCAATCTTTGTTCCTCTTGCTGGTATTGCACTTTCCACAACTGGGTACGAGATTCCCTAAGACGTGGCCATATCCGGAGTATTGAGTGCCTCTGACTAGCGGGAAGACATGATCCCACGTTTCGGCTTCATCTCCGCAGTATACGCACACCAATTCCCTGCTTGGGTCTTGTCCCAGAACCCTTACAGCTTCATCTACGGCAGATTCATCATATTTATCCACACTGGCAATAGCACTTGCAAAGGCATGGCTAATCGTGGAACCACGCCCGGCTATCGAGAAGGGTCTTAAATGCTTTCTAATGCTTTGCTTTTTCATAGGAATATCCAATTAGGAAGCCCGCAGTGGGATCTTAAGCCACACATGTAATGGACGACTTAAATCAAAGCTGGATTTAGACTCACACCTCATCATAGGCCTTGAGGAAATCTTCGCGGGAGATGCGAGCTTGGGTGCAAATGGCGCGGAGGGTTGGGCCCTTGATGCGCAGGTGGTTCGGCATGGTGAGCGGAGTGCGCCTGCCATCCGGCTCCTCGCGAATCATAGCGATGTGCTTGCCCTCGCGGACAAAGCGAAAGCCGAGGGATTCAAACGCCTTGAAGACCCGGCCTTTCGGGGCATCTGCGGGAAACTTGGCCATCAGACGGCCACGGTCGCCTCAGTAACGAAGGCTTCGAGAACGGCCGCATCTGAATCGGCGATGACGTCAGAGCCGAAGGTCTCGACATGAAAGCGGATGGCGGACCTGACATCGGCCAGGGCTTGCTTCTTGGTGTCGCCTTCGCCGATGACGATGCCCTTGAGTCCAAGGGGATAGGCGATGTATCCGCCGGGATGCCGCTCGACGACGATCTTAAATTTCTTCACGCAGCCACCTCCTCCTCGGCAATACTGTACACCGGAGCGGGAAAGAAAGGGAAGGGATCGCCGGCAGATGGAATGGGCGAGTCGCGCAGACTTGCCTCGCCCCTACAGGGAAGCGGGACGGCTAGCCCAGCCCGTGAAGCTCCGACTTAGGCGCGCGAGACATCAGCTCAGCGACGGCCTTCTCCGGCTCCAGGCCCTCGAAGAGCACCTTGGCGGTGGCGGCGGCGATGGGCATCTCCACCTTGAGTCGTTTGGCCATCTCCAGGGCGGCCATGGTGGTGTCCACCCCCTCGGCCACATTGCGCATGTTGGCCAGGATGACCTTGAGCGGCCGTCCCTTGGCCAGCTGCTCGCCGACGAAATAGTTGCGGCTAAGGCGGCTGGAGCAGGTGGCGATGAGGTCGCCCAGGCAGGCGAGGCCGGCGAAGGTGAGGGGCTTGGCCCCGGCGGCGACGCCTAGTCTCGTGATCTCCGCCAGGCCTCGGGTGATGAAGGCGCCCTTGGCATTATCGCCGTAGCCCAGGCCGTCGCTCATCCCCGCGCCGATGGCGACGATGTTCTTGAGGGCGCCGCCAAGCTCCACGCCGACGACATCGGTGTTGGTGTAGGCGCGAAAGGTGGGCGACATGACGAGCTGGACGCCGCGCCTAGCCACGGCCTCATCCTTCGCGGCGATCACCGTGGAGGCGGGATGCCCTTCGATGATTTCCCCCGAGAGGTTGGGGCCAGAAAGGACGGCGATATCGCTCTGGACAGTCTTGGGGAGCTCCTCGCCCAGCACCTGGGACATCCGCCTGCCCGTCGCCTTCTCTAACCCCTTCGTCGCGCTGAGGACCAGCATCCCCTTTCTCAGGTGCGGCGCCACCCTCTTGGCATTCTCCCGCAACCGGGAAGAGGGGACGGCGAAGAGGCAGGCATCGGCATCGCGAAGGGCCTCTGCTAGGGAGGCGGTGACGGCAAGGGAGGGAGGAAAGTCGTGGTCGGGCAGGCGGACCTTGTTCTGGCGGTCCTTGGAGAGTCGCAGGGCCTCTTCAGCGGTGCGCGCCCAGATGGTCACGGGGAGGCCGCGCCGCGCCAGGATGATGGCGAGGGTCGTTCCCCAGGTGGTCGTGCCGATGACGGCGGTCTTCATCGAGCGCCCTCGCCCTGCGGCTCCACGGCGACCTTCTGCCCCAGCTTGCGCTCCGTCCCAGAGAGGAGGCGCTGGATGTTGTCCCGGTGGACGGCGATGATGAGGGTGGCTACGACACTGCCGAAGGCGACGTACTCGCCATCGAGGCGGCCTGCGGCGGCGAGGGCGATGATCGCGAAGGCGCCGACGGCCGCGCCGATAATGGAGCCGAGGGAGACGAACTTCCAGAGGGCCATGACGGAGAGGGCGACGACGACGGTGACCAGCCCGCCCAGGGGCGCGATGGCCAGGAGCGCGCCGAGGCCGGTGTTGACGCCGCGCCCGCCGGTGAAGCGGATGTAGACCGACCAGATGTGCCCGCAGACGGCGGCGATGCCGGCGAGCGAAGCGGCCCAGGGGCTATCGCCGAGGGCCCTGGCGATGTAGACGGCGGCCACGCCCTTGCCGATATCCAGGAGGAGAACGGCGACGGCGGCCTTGACGCCCAGGGTGCGGAGGACGTTGGTGGCGCCGGTCTTGCCGCTGCCGTAGCGGCGGATATCCACGCCCTTCACCAGGCGCGCCAGGGTGAGGCCGATGGGAACGGCCCCGAGGAAATAGGCGATGACGACGGCGAGGATGTTTCCGGTCATTTCTCTCCCTTCGCTTTGAATACCAGACGGATGGGGGTGCCGTCAAAGCCGAAGAGCTGGCGCAGGCGGTTCTCCAGGTAGCGGACGTAGGAGAAGTGGACGAGCTGGGGGTTGCTGCAGAAGAAGACGAAGGTGGGAGGGTTCACATCGGCCTGAGTTGCGTAAAGGATATTGAGCCTGCGCTTGCCCACCTGACGGGGGAGGTGCTCGCCGACGGCCCGCTCCACGATCTTGTTGAGGGCGCTGGTGGCGATGCGGAGGTTGCGCTGCTCATAGGCGAGCTTGGCCGTCTTCATCAGCCGGCCCAGGCCCATCTTGTTGATGGCGGAGGTGAAAACGATGGGGGCCCAGGGCGCGAAGTGGAAGCGCTGCCGGAGGGCGGCCTCGACGGCCTCCTCTTCGAGCTTCAGCTCTTTGGCCATGTCCCACTTGTTCACTACCAGGATCAGGCCCTTGAAGCGCTCCACGGCATAGCCTGCGATGTGGGTATCCTGCGCGACGCCCATCTCGGCGGCGTCCAGCACCAGGAAGGCGATATCGGCGCGGTCTATGGCCTGAAGGGAACGTACGATGCTGAAGCTCTCGACGCCCACTTCGATGCGCCCCCGGCGGCGGATGCCTGCGGTGTCTATCAGGGTGACGCGCTCGCCCTTCCATTCGAGGACAGTGTCTATGGAGTCGCGGGTGGTGCCGGGGACCTCGCTGACGATGGTGCGCTCCTTGCCGATCAGGGCGTTGAGGAGGCTGGATTTGCCGGTGTTGGGCCTGCCGACGATGGCGATGCGCATCCCCTCAGACTCGGACTCGTCGCCTTCGGCCTGGGGGAAATGGGCCAGCACCTTCTCCATAAGATCGGCGATGCCGGAGCTGTGATGGGCGCTGACGGGCATCGGGTCACCGATGCCCAGGCGGTGGAACTCGGCAATGTCCCACTCGCGGCGGATGTTATCGGCCTTGTTGGCGGCGAGGACGACGGGCTTGCCCGAGCGTCGCAGGGCGGCGGCGACCTCGGCGTCATCAGCCGTGATGCCGGTGGTGGCGTCCACGAGGAAGATGACGGCATCGGCCTCCTTGACGGCGGCAAGGGCCTGCTCGCGGATGCCGCGACGGATGACATCGGGCGATTGAGGCTCCAGGCCGCCGGTGTCTATGAGATAGAAGGGGCGGCCGTCCCAATCGGCCAAGGCAACCAGGCGATCGCGGGTGGTGCCGGGCTCATCGGCGGTGATGGCGCGGCGCTCGCCGAGGATGCGGTTGAAGAGGGTGGACTTGCCGACGTTCGGCCTGCCCACGATGGCGATGACGGGTTTAGACATGACTAGCCTATGTTATCCGATGCGCGACGCCGTGGGGGCCGGCAAAAAAGATTCGGGCAACCCGGAGGGCGGCCCCCACAGCCATGACCCGTTAGGCCTTGCCGAAGATTTCCAGAAGGAGGGCCTTTTGGGCGTGGAGGCGATTCCCCGCCTGGTGAAAGACGCGGGAGGCGGGGTGCTCCAACATGCCGATGCCCAGCTCTTCGCCGTGGTGCGCCGGCAGGGGATGAAGGAAGATGGCGCTCTTTTTCGCCTTGGCCATGAGTCCAGCGTTCACCTGGTAGCCGACGAATGCCTTGCGGCGCTTCTGGGCCTCTTCTTCCTGGCCCATGCTGGTCCAGACGTCTGTGTAGACCACATCGGCGGCCTGGACGGCCTCCTGGGGAGAACGCGCCTCCACGAAAGTCCCGCCGGAGGCTTTGGCAAAGGCCCGCACCTTGACGGCGACCTGCTCGCGAAGCTCGTAGCCTTCCGGCGAGGCGATGCGAAAGTTCACACCCAGCATCGCGGCGCCGAGGGCGAGGCTGGAGGCGCAGTTGTTGCCATCGCCTATGAAGGCGATGGTCTTTCCCTTAAGGGGGCCGAGGCACTCCTGGGCGGTCTGCAGATCGGCGAGGGCCTGGCAGGGGTGTTCGCCATCGGAGAGGGCGTTGATGACAGGCACCTTGGCGTAATGGGCCAGTTTTTCGACGAGGTCATGGCCGAAGACTCGGGCGACGATGCAGTCCACATAGCGATCCAGGACGCGGGCCACATCTTCGATGGGCTCCCGCTTGCCGATGCCGACTTCGTCCGGGGACATGAAGACGGCATGGCCGCCGAGCTGGTGGACGGCAAGATCAAAGCTCAGCTTGGTGCGCAGCGACGGCTTCTGGAAGAGGAGGGCGACCGATTTGCCCTTGAGGACTTGGGGGGCGGGCTTGCCATTGCGGAGGTCGCTTGCTCTGGAGAGGAGTCGCTTCAGCTGGGCAGGGGAGCAATCGGCAACAGACAGGAAATCGGGTAGTGGCATAGGAGAAATTGAGTATAGCACAGGGGGAAGGGGGCTTTTTCTCCCGATGGCGGGGTTTGCCTAGGCTGGTATACTCCAGACCTCCTAGGGAGCTCCTTAGGAAGCGGCCTGCCGGACAATCGGGGGATTGGACGCATGGCGCAAGCGGTTAAAGTCAGTCTGTACGATGGGATCGGCTTCTTCTCCACGCTTCGCATGGTCTGGAGCGCAACGCCGCTGACCGTGCGACTCATCGGGTGGCCATATGGCTTTGCCACGTACCGCCACTTGTTACAGCGCGCCGGAGACTTGGACGAACTCCACGACCTCCACCGGCGGCAGTATCGGGAATCACTGGTGTTCCGGGTGCTGCGGCCGAGGTACGGAAAGATCGAGCAGATGCTTCGGTCAAAAGGCGTGCGAGCGCGCGACTGAACCGCAGCTCGGTGTTCCGCCTCGCGTATCACGTCCGGCGGCGCAGCCGCTCTTGCTAGAATGTCCCCGGTATGTACAAGGACACCATCGTTGCCATCGCGACGCCGCCGGGGCATGGGGCCATCGGCATCGTGCGCTTCAGCGGGCCGGAGGCGTGGAGTATCGCTGGGCGGCTCTTCAGCGGACGGCTGGACGACCACCATGTCAGCCACGGCTACGTGCGCGACCCGGAGAGTCAGGCGACGATTGACGAGGCGCTGGCGACGCCGATGCGGGGGCCCCACAGCTACACGGGAGAAGACACCGTTGAGATCAGCTGTCACGGGAGCCCGGTGGCGCTGCAGCAGGTCGTTGGGGCGGCGCTGCGGCTAGGTGCCCGGGCGGCAGATCCAGGCGAGTTTACGCTGCGAGCCTTCCTAAACGGTCGCATAGACCTCGCGCAGGCGGAGTCGGTCCTGGAAATCATCCAGGCGCAGAGCGAGGCGAACCTGCGGCTGGCGGTGCAGGGGCTGCGAGGGCGGCTCTCCGAGCGCATCGCGGCGGCGCGGGAACGGCTTCTCCACGTGCAAGCCTACCTGACGGCATGCATTGACTTTCCCGAGGACGAGGTGGAGCGACAGATCGAGATCAAGCCGCGGGAGCTGCTGAGCGAGGCGAAGGCAGAGCTTGCGGCGCTGATCGCATCGGCGGATTCGGGGATGGTCTATAGGCAGGGCGTGAAGACGGCGATCATCGGCAGGCCGAACGTGGGCAAATCGAGCCTGCTGAACCGGCTCCTGGGAGAGGAGCGGGCGATCGTGACGGCGGTGCCGGGGACGACGCGGGATACGGTGGAGGAGACGGCGACGGTGCAAGGCATCCCATTCCACCTGGTGGACACAGCAGGGATGAGAGCGACGCAGGACGTGGTGGAGGGCATGGGCATCGAGCGGAGCAGGAGAGCGGCGGAAAGAGCCGACCTGCTGCTCATCGTGGTGGACGCCAGCGCGCCGTTGACGAAGGACGACGAGACGCTAATCGCGATGGGGAAAGGAAAGCGGGCGATCGTGGCGGCGAACAAGTGCGATCTGCCTGTACAGGCGCGGCTCGCAGAGTTACCACAGCCTGTGGTGAAGATTTCCGCGCTGACGAGGTCGGGAATGGAGGCGTTGCATGAGGCGATGGTGAGTGCGGCGCTGGGAGGCTCGACGCCATCAGCCGATGCGCCGCTGGTGACGAATGCGCGCCACAAGGCGGCGCTGGAGCGGGCGCTGGCGCACACGGAGGCGGCGGAGCGTACGCTGGCGGAGAGAGCGCCGGAGGACTTCGCGACGATCGACCTGGCAGGGGCGCTGGGGGCGCTGGGGGAGATCACCGGGGAATCGGCGACGGAGGAGCTGCTGGACAGGATCTTCGCGCAGTTCTGTATCGGGAAGTAGTCTGCAGGCCTTGGGTTGGACTATCGGCTGCGCTATAATATCGTCTGTCGCCTAAAGGAGTCATACGGGCTCCTTTGTGTGTCCCGCATTCCCGGATAGCTCAGCGGTAGAGCGGCCGGCTGTTAACCGGTTGGTCCTAGGTTCGAATCCTAGTCCGGGAGCCATTCTTCAGTTCATAGACCGCAGTCGCGCTTTGCTCAAAGCGGGCGAGCGAAGCGGCGTAAGACGTGCCGGCGGCGGCGCTCGACGGCCTGGGCGCGAAGGGCAGGGGCAACGCGCGGCGTGTCTTTGGGAAGGTGACGCCGGACGTCATCGAACTTTATGAGCTTGGCGGCAGGGACAGGCAGGCTATCGGCGAGGTTCCATCGGTAGATGATGGTGCCCTCATTGCGGCCGACGGTATCGAGCCAGTTGGGGACGCCGGGATCGCGCTTGCTGACGACGGCGCGGAAGAGGCCATCCCTATCGAGCCGGGCCTGGTGACCGTTGAGGCTGGACTGGTGGTTGGCGTAATCGAGGGATTCAAGCCAGACGTTGCCGAGGTGCAGGCTCCAGTACTTGGCCTTGGGAGGCTTGACCTCTATAAGCAGCGCTTCGTCGTCGGCGATCTTGAAGTAGCAGGTCCCCGCGGTCTGGTGCTTCTGCCCGCCGATGTGGGTGCTGCCGAAGGGGACCTCCGGGAACTTGTTCAAGTAGTGCTGTTTCTGGGCGAGGGCGACGTTCAGCCACAGGTCTAGGTTCGCCTCTACGTTCCCGGCGACGGCATCGAGCCGCTTGGCGAAGGAACCGGGGTCCATCACGCCGCTTGGGCTGTTCCGCTTCCCTTTATCTATGCGCTCTATCCAGAGCGAGGCAAGGGTCTCTCTATCCCAATCATAGAAGAACTGCCGGATGAAGAGGCCGTCGGTCTCGGGCGAGAGAGGGATCCAGTTCCCGGGATGCTTTTTGGGGCTGACGATGATTTCAAAGGAGCCATCCCTGGCGATCTTCAGCTCGTCGGCGTGGGTGTTGTGGAGCGTGCGCAGGCCGGACATGAGCTGAAAGCCGAGGAAGCGGACGGTGCCACGCTTCCCGGTGACGCGATAGGCGGCGCCGCCCCGGATGATGGCCGCGCCGTAGAGGGCATCGGCGCAGTCCCAGCCGAACTTGCTGCGGCGGGTGCGCCAGACGACCTTGGGCCTATCAGGATCATAGTCTTCGATGGCCATATCGAGGGCGTTGCGGATGAGCATGGCGACGTAGCGGTAGCCTTCGGTGCGATCAAGGTCGCTGGGGATATCGGCGCTGGAGACGCGGTCGCTGAGGCGGGCGAGGCGGTCGGCGAAGGAGCGCCAGGCTGAGCTATCGAGCAGGGCGAAGGCGGAGCCCTTGGCCCAGTCGTCGGCGTGGAGGATGGACGTGGATATCCAGCGCGGGTCCTTGCTCATCTGGCCGCCGCCGGCAACGGCGGCGGAGTCCTGTTTGCTCATAGCGCCTCCTTCAAGGCGTGAGAAGGTGGGCGAAGGGTAGCAATCGGGGAGAGAGGCGTCAAACCGGAAAGCGGCGGCCGCGTTCTGTCAAGTTGACATCGGCCGAGGCGGGGGCTACTATTCCTGACAATTCAAGAATTCCGATTTAGGAGTTCTGACGACGCTTCAAGGAGGAGCAATGGCAACAAAGATGAAGGATTCGATGGAGCGGATGCCAGGGATGTCCTGGGTGGCGGGCCATGAAGACGCGAAAGGAAAGGTTGGAGCCGGAGCATTCTTAATCGGCTTCATCATCTCGATCATCGGCGGCATCTTCGCGGCGGACAATGGAGGGCTTATCGCGCTGCTGGTGATATTGGGACTCCTTGTAGGGTTCCTGAACGTCACGGCGCGGGAGATCATCCCGTTCCTGATCGCGGCGACGGCGCTGGTCATCATCGGGACATCGGACGTTTTCGAGCCGCTGAACCGGGTGATCGGCGGCTTTGGGGACCGGATAGACGACGTGGTGACGATGATCGCAATCTTCGCCGCGCCTGCGGCGGTGGTGCAGGCGCTGCTGGCCTACGTCGCGATCGCGAAGCCGGGCGAGGGCGTGGAGTAGCGCGACGGACGCACCGAACGCCAACGGAGCGCACATGCAACGGCCTCCCGGGTAGCCCGGGAGGCCGTTTTTCTTTCCTGGGTTTGTTCCATCCGGGGGCTTATGGTAGGGTACACCGTACCGAAGCCGGATGAGGAGCGCGCATACGGAAGAGCACCTGAAAGCGGCGAACCTGGACATGCCGAATGACCTGCGGGCTAAAGAGCATCGGCCTTCGTTCGGCTCCCGCCTTATCCGGCAGTTCGACCTGCCTTCATGGGATGTCTGGGTGCCCCTTGGGGTGCTGGCGTGTTTCGGCATCCTGGGGCTGATGGTGTTCACCGGGGCGATCCGGCTGAACCTGCCCTTCGGCGACCTGGAGCGTGTCCACGTTCTTTATACGGAGATCGGCATCCAGACGACGGCGGGCGTCTTCGCTATCATCATGTCGCTCTCCCTGGTGGCGATCCAGTTCGCGGCGCAGGAGTACAGCCACCGCATCATGGACTATTACCTCAAGAGCGTGATCTTTTGGGTGACGATGGGTTTCTACCTAGGATTGATGATCCTGACCATCGTGCTCCAGGCGATCGCGACGGAGACAGAGAATGTGCGCGTGGTGTCCGTGATCGTGCTTGGGGCCATCACGGCCCTGGTCCTCCTCATCCCGCACTTCGTCATCACGGCGGCGTACCTCCGTCCGGAGTTCATCCTGGGCAAACTCCTGCGACGGGTTGACGGGGACTATCTGGCGGCGATCGACCGGGTGTACCTGAGCAAATCTACTCCCGTGCCGAGCCGGACGGACCGGCTGCTCCCCGCGATCGAAATCACGGAGCGCTCGATAGACCGCGGGGACCTGACGACGGTGCGAGCCTCCATAGACCTTCTGTCCGAGCTGTATAGCGCGCATGCGCAGACCCTGAAGCGCCCGACCATCGAGCGGTACTTCATGAACCATTTCCTGCGGATCGGGCGGAAGGCCGTGTCAGAATCGGACGAGGACCAGGCAGGGGTGCTGGTCATCCAGCTCATCGGGAACATCGGCGTGACGGGGCCGACGGCGCTGGCGGTGGAGAATATTGACATCCTGGGGACGGCGGCGCTGAAGAAGGATGCCGACCCGGTGGTGCGGCAGATGATCGAGTCCCTGGACCAGATCTACACCGCGACGAGCTCAGGCGATATCAAGGTCACGATCCTTGGCGAGTACGACGACCTGGCCGGGACGCTGGCGGCAGGCGACAAGGACCGCCTGCTTCAGCTGCTGGCGGAGACGCTCTTCCGCATCGCGCAGAAGGCCCAGAGCGCGGGAGAGACGAGGCTCTTTGAAGAGATCCTGGATATCATCGAGACGACGGGGCATGCGGCGGCGACGAAGGGGATCTACCGGGTGGTGCTGTACATCGCGAAGTCAGCGCAGACGCTGGGTGTCAGCATCGCGCCGCAGGATAGCCGGAATGCGGACCGGCTGGTGCGGATCCTGTTGCGCCTAGAGCGCGCGGTGAACTCGAACGAGCGGGAGGTCATCTCGGCGCTTGAGTTCGCGAGCAAGGCGATCCAGCGGGCGGTCCCGAAGGGGCCCAGCCCGGCGAAGCCTGGGGCAGAGGCCGCTCCGCCGCCCCGCCCAACGGCAAGCCAGGCGGCGGAGCCTGCGCCAGGCACACAGGACGAGCAGGTGAAGGGAGAGGGGAAAGCCCAGGGAGGCGGAGACGGGGGCGGACTGGACCTTTCAGACCTGTGGGGCAAAACGGAGTAGCATGGCATCGCCCTGCTGGGAGCTCTCGCAGGAGTAGCGCTTGCCGGTGAGGCCGGAGAGCAGGCCCTTCATCTCGCCCTGGAGGACTGCGATGAGGGTGAGGCGCGCCAAGGGGCCAGCGACTTCCGGAGCTTCGCGAATCGCGGCCTCATAGTGGTCGCCCCTGGCAAGCATGGTGACTTCCAGGTGCTTCAACTGGCTGTAGAAGGCGTCGAAGATGCTAGGCACATCGCCTGAGAATCGCTTCTGCAAAAGTGAGGCGAGGCCTTTGCCATAGGCCTCCGCGGTCTCAAGCCAGGTATCTTCCAGCAGGGTCAAGTTGGGGAGAAAGACGCTAGAGAGCAGCATCTTGTAGTAGCTGATATCCACGGTGTTGCCGAGCTGGCGCGTCTGGCGCTTCTCCAGGGAGTCTTCAGCCCGGCGGACGATATCCAGGTCAAGGGAGAGCTGCTGGAACCAGGCCTCCCTGCCGATGATGATATCCCTATCTTCCCGGCGGCCGAGCTTGAAGCGGCACGTGTCCGCGCCTTGGGCGGCGCACTTCACTTCGTAGCTATCCAGCTCGCGATCCAAGAGGGCGCCGAGGATGCCTGCGAAGAGGCCCGCGTGGAAGAAGCAGATGGGGTCATCGGCTTTGAGCATGGCGCATTCGGCGGAATCGGCGAAGGTCAGCTCGAAGCGGCCCTTTTCCACGTCCACCAAGGCGAGATCGAGGACGCCTTCTTTCTGCTTGACCATGAGGGCGTTGAAGACGCGGGCCACGACTTTCTTCAGGGTATCGAAGGCGCGCTCCTGGCTCCAGTAATCGAACTTCCAGAAGAAATCGGCAGGCATGCCGAGGCGGCGGATGACGATATAGGCGTTGCGCTTGGCGGAGGCGTAGGCGGAGCTATAGAGGACGGAGGCGAAGCCCGGGTTGTTGTTCATCATCGGCGCGATGGCCGATTGGGGGACAAGGAGGTCAATATCGTCGCCGAGACTTTGGCGAGATGTCGCGGGGGCGCCGCCCTTCATGATCTTATCGAGGGCGCCGGCCCAGACTTCGTCCACAGCCTTTTCAACGTCTTGTTTATCGTAGGGCATGGCGCTACTTCAAGAGGCTCTCAACCTTCTTGAAGCTCCACTCCTGGTGCTTCCTATGCAGGAAGAGGCCGACGCCGATGAGGAGGTAGCCGAAGATATAGAGGGTATCCAGGTACGTGCCGGCGTGATTCTCTCGGTTCACAACGAAGCTCCCATCCGCGATCTCGGCGATGGGCTCCCAGGTGAGCAATTCGGCGACATAGACGAGGACGAGGCTGGCGATGATGCCGACGGCAACGACAGTGAAGGTGGCGCTTTCTTGATACTTGGCGCGGGCGTTCTGGATGTAGAGCCAGACGACTGGGATGAGCAGCACCATGACGGTGACATCGAAGATGCGGACGAGGAGATTGAGGACGGCGAACTCGTTGGGGAGGGCGTCAAAGCCGAGGAAATCAGAGAAGACGGGGAGGAAGAAGAGGACGATACCAAGAGCCAACAGTCCGCCGCCGCGAGTGATCAGGCGACCGCGCCTGGTCAGGCGTTTGACGCTGACGACTTTGAGGATGTAGGCGCAGGCTATCAGGAGCAGAGCGTAGGTGACGATCTGGTAGGCAAGGAGGGCGCGGAGGAAGCTGCCATCCAAGGCCTCCGCCGCCTGCTCCACGAGGGAGTCAATGTTCACGAGGCCGTAGAGCAGAAAGAAGCCCGAAAGGAAGAGGAAGGCGGAGCGCAACGCTCCGCGATACATGAGGGAGACCCAGAGGGCGAGGAGGGCGTTTGCCAGGAGAGCGCCCGGCTCCAGGACTTTGGAGTACGTTGCGCCTTCCGACGAGGGGAGAGCCTGGGCCACGACGGCCACAACCAGCACAACGGGCACGGCGATGGTGAGGCCCTGTTTTGTGGTCATGCCCGTTATCGTCTCCAGGCTTGAGCGATGGGTACCAGTGTAACCGAAGACGAAGGTTTGTCTAGCGATCGGAGCACGAGCGGCGCGCTCCGTTATGTACAGTCGCAGACTTGATAAAAGGCAGGGTTATCTGCTACTGTTAGTGGCGATTCTACCTTGGCCACAACTAACCCTAACGGGTTCAGAACATCGCCGGATTTCCGTGGCGCACATGAGGAGCGTGTTATGACAGCGATACGATTCAACAAGACGAGGTTGATCCTTGCGTTGGCCGTAGCTATCGCGGCTCTTGTCTCCATCATCTCGCTGCGATGGTCGTCCACATGGGCGGCTGTGGCGTGCAGCGCCCCCTCATCCATCTCAACCATCCCCGGCACAACGCCGGGCACGCTCCCGGTGAGCGCCACACTGCCGGGCGGCGCGGCAAGCGCGTACGTTTTTGCCGAGAACCAGGCCGGCACGTCGGCGGTCTCTTCGTTCACAATCATGCAAGGGAATACCGTGGTGCTGGTGGCCCGGTCATGCAACGGCGCCACGGATATCACGGGCCAGACGAACTTCCAGTGGAGCTCCCCAGGCGGCACGTTCAGCCCCAGCAGCACGGCAGGGACGGTGACCTTCAGGGCAACGGCGGCCTCGAACTTCACCATCATGCTGGCCTCCACGAACGGGGAGACGCCGCCTTCGGCCGTTATTTCGGTGACGGTGAGCCAGCCACCTGCACCGACGGCGACGCCGACGGCGATCCCGACGGCGACGCCGACGGCGATCCCGACGGCGATCCCGACGGCGATCCCGACGGC
>VGPF01000052.1 GCA_016875535.1 Chloroflexota bacterium | reverse complement strand
TGAGCCGCTTCGCTTGATCGATGCGCAGGCCGCCGTACTCCCGTCGCCACCGATAGAAGGTCTGGTCGGTTACCCCAAGGACCTTGCACACCTGGGCCACGGTCTCTCCCCTGGCCAGGCGCACCTCCGCTTCCCGGAGCTTGTTGATGATCTCCTCTGCCGCAAACCGTTTCCTTGGCATCGCTGCCTCCCTTTCCGTCCAGGCATTTTTTCACTTTGCGCCTGGTCTAGTTTTTGGGGGGCAGGTCACACTAAGATTTCAAGGGCTACCTAGGTAGATTTCGTCAAAGGATACAAAAATGAGGATTTCCCTCCCTGGCTATTACATGTCATAATCCTCACTCATATATCTCGCATGCTGTTGCAATACTTTCCGCTCTAAAACTAGCACTCAAGGAGTCCGCTATGTCCGGCATAAAAGATAAAGTCGCCATCATCGGCATGGGCTGCACCAAGTTCGGCGAGCGGTGGGATGCCGGCCCGGAGGACCTCCTGGTGGAGGCGGCCTATGAGGCCTTTGAGGATGCGGGGATCGGCCCCAAGGATGTCCAAGCGGCATGGCTGGGCACCTACGTCACCGCCTTCACCGGCCAGCTCCTGGCCCAGGCCCTCAAGCTGGAGTACATCCCCGTCAGCCGTGTCGAGAATATGTGCGCCACGGCCACGGACGCCTTCCGCAACGCCTCCTTCGCCGTGGCCTCCGGCATGTATGACATCGCCATGGTGGCGGGCATCGAGAAGCTCAAGGACACGGGCTACACGGGCCTGGGGAACAGCAACATCCTGCCCAACACCAACGTCGCGCCGCCGGTGCCGCCGCCGGCCCAGTTCGCCCTGGCGGCCACGCGCTATTTCCACCACTACGGGATAGACCCGGAGAAGGGGCGCGAGACGCTGGCCAAGATCGCGGTGAAGAACCACCACAACGGCAGTCTCCATCCCAAGGCCCACTTCCAGAAGGCCATCACGATAGATCAGGCCCTCAAATCGCCGATGGTGGCCTGGCCCCTGGGGCTCTTCGATTGCTGCGGCGTCAGCGATGGGGCGGCCGTCGCCATCATCACCCGGCCGGAGATCGCCAAGAGCATGAAGAAGGACTACATCCTGGTGAAGGGCCTGGGCCTGGCCGTGGGCGCGAAGCAGGGCACCCTGCGGGACGACTTCGACTTCGTCCGCTTCCCGGAGACGATCAACGCCGCCAAGCAGGCCTACGAGCAGGCCGGCATCACGGACCCGCGCAAGGAGATCTCCATGGCGGAGGTCCACGACTGCTTCACCATCACCGAGCTCATCATCATGGAAGACCTGGGCTTCAGCAAGCGCGGCATGGCCAGCAAGGACGTGGACGACGGCACCTTCACCTTGGAGGGCGAGTTGCCGGTGAACACGGACGGCGGCCTGAAGTGTTTCGGCCATCCCATCGGCGCCAGCGGCATCCGGATGATGTACGAAGTCTACAAGCAGCTCCAGGGCAAGGCCGGCCCAAGGCAGATCAAGAATGCTCGGCTGGGCCTGACCCACAACCTGGGCGGCCACCCCGGCACCTTCAGCGTCGGCGTGGGGATATTCGGCAGGCCGGACTAAGCATCAGCGATCAGGCCGGGATTCCCTTGAGATAGACTCCCCGCGGCAGGGCCAAAAGAGATGCCGGGACTTCCAACCGTCCCTGGAAATCTCTGATCGGATCCTTCGCTACCGAACAGGGGCCGGGCGAGCAGCCATCCGAACCGTGGATAAGGCGATCGAGGCGGTGGGCGGCTCCGCCTACTTCCGTTCGATGGGACTTGAGCGCTGCTTCCGCGATGTCCAAGGCGTTCGCTTCCATCCACTCCAGGAGCGGAAGCAGTACTTGTTCACCGGACGAGCAGCATTGGGTTTGGAGCCGACTGCCTAGCAGACTTTGGCAGGCGACTGCACATAAGAGACCGGGCTTTCTACATAAACAACAGATTGACTGCACGTAATGCATGCCGATGGCTCCTCTACGCCAGAGGAGCCATCGGCATTTCGCAGACGATTTAATCTGCGATTTTCCGCTGAATTATTTGCCGTACTTTTTCGCGGCTGCGGCGATGGCAGGCCCGGCCTTGGCCAGGTCCTCCGCCAGCACTATAGGCGTGAAGCTGATATCCGCATTGAAGGCGAACCAGAAGGGTTCGGCGAGTCTGGGTAACTCGCTCGCATCCTTTGCCTGGACAACGAACCAGGCCGCGCGCTGCCCGTTGTCTGGCGCGAAGTAGGCCGCTTCAGGCTTCAGATCGTCCAGCATCGCCTTCATATTCTGCTGAAAGTTCGGGTCCTTTATTGCAGCATTCCCCTTCTCCACTGGCATCCGCATCTCCATGAGCAAGCGCATGGCTCTACCCCTTTGCCTGCAGCGGGGGTTGTGAATAGTGCTCCACATGCTGCCCCATCATCAAGCGTGGGAAGGTGGAAGGCAACCTATGTGCGCTGACGTAAGTCTTCAACGCGCGCGTGCGCGTGAGGCTAATTCTCCGACCAAGCCCATGTTCTCCGTTGCCGCTCAATCTTTATGTCCAACGCAATCATGTGGCCTACCCCTGCTGGCTACATAACAAGCATTAGGCGAACCACGGCGAGAGGTAAAAGAGGGTTATATGGGGTGGGAGAGGGTCAGAAGGAAAATGGCCTACATCCACTTGGTGGCGTCACTTCGGACAAATTCACCAAGTAAATAAGGCGGTAAATTCGCAAATAATAAATCAGAAATAATTATTCAGGAAAATATCGGCAAGCCTCCGAAGAATGCAATCACCTATGGCAAACTAATCTCGGTTTTCCTGAGGTCAGGGGCGGTGAGGGATCTCTCGAGCGTGCTGGGGCAATGGAACCGGGATAGGCTCTACATGATCTCTCCCCTGGAGTTGCGGCGGGTAAGTTGGCGGTGGCGATGTGCGCGGGCATGTTCCGGCTTATGGGAGAAGCGGTAGGGGACCGGAGAGGCCCCCGGTGTATGGCGTCCATGCCGCCGGCGATGGAAACGCCCCCCAGCACTGGCGGAGTCTCCTCTTCCTTTACGTAGGAGGCTGGTTATATGAAGCATAAGGTTACGCATCTTATGTCTCCAGTGCCTAATGACTGTCTCGCGGGTAGGCCGTTCAGCGAGTAAGATGCAGGCCACTATGGACAAGGTGCAGGTCATAGATTTCCATACGCATGTTCACCCAACGGCACGCGGCGGCATGGCGCTCCAACGTCGCTTTGGGAGAGGGAAGCCGCAGCGCACCGGCGCGCTGAGCGAGATGCTCGCCTGGATGGATGAGATCGGTGTGGCGAAGGCGCTCATTGTGCCGTGGATGCCTGCGCAGGATATCGCGAGGGAGATGGCGGAGCGGTGGGGGAGGGTCCAGGGAGCAGGGAGCAAGAGTCACGGAGGCAGAGGGCCAGAGGAGGAGCTGCTACGCAAAGCGCAAAATCTGGTGGTGAAGCGCTGGCGCAGGCTGAACCAATGGGGAACGGATGCGGTGAAGGCGCACCCCAAGCGGCTGATGACGCTGGTGGGGCTGGACCCGATCTTGATGGACGAATCGCTGGTGCGACGAGAGGTGAAGCGAAGACTCGCAGAGGGAGCCATCGGCCTGAAGATCGCACCGCTTTTCCTTGGCTGTCCGCCGGACGACCCTCGGATGGAAATCGTGTGGCGGCTGGCCGATGAGCACCGCGTCTTTGTGCTTTCGCAGTCCGGCAAGGGAGGCTTTCAAGGCAGGCCCGCATGGGGGCACCCGCAGCACTTCGACCAGGTATTGCGAAGCTATCCGCATGTCAAAATCCTGCTCGCGCACCTTGGCATGGGGCACGAGGATGTGGTCGCGAAGCTGACGGCCAAGCACCCGAATCTCTACACGGACACCTCGACCCGCGCGGCGCACTTCGGCACGGCCGGCGATTGGTCGTACCGCGAGGCGGCGACGTGGATCCGACGCATCGGCGCGGATCGAGTCGTCTACGCTTCGAACTATCCCACGGCAGACCCGGTGGCGGCAAAGCGGAACATCGAAAGCCTGGGACTGACGGCTGCAGAATCGCGACTTGTTATGTCGGAAAACGCGAAGCGCCTTATGTCCAGAGGCTAGAGCAACCGGCTATTCGCCGCCGGCGTGGTGGCCCATAAAGCCTTCCATCCAGAGGCAGGTAATCGAGGCGGTGACGCCGGGGGTGCTCCGGATCTTAGAGCGGACGATGGACGTCAGATCAATCGTCGTGTCCGCCGTCAGCTCTACGATGACATCGTAGGGGCCAGTGACTTCCCGGACGATGGCACCCTGAATCTTGCCTAGTCGCTTGACCACGGCTTCCGTCTTTGCGGGCTCCACGTTCAGCATCACGTATGCGTTTGCGGCCATGATTCCCTCCTCTAGATGAGATGTGCATATGGGAGGCGATAGGTTATGTCCGCAGGGAGGCCAGCAGCTGCGCGGGCGCCTGGGCGCGGGCCTTTTCAGAAGCCTTGGCGACGCGCTGCTCCAGGGGGACCGTCTCCGGGTTCTTGTAGATGAGTCCGATGGGTATCCCAGGCTCATGGATGAGGTTGTAGGCGGCGCGGCGATCGCCCGGGTCGTGGGTGTCAGGAACGGCGCGAACGACGGGCGCCAAGTTCTTCTTTTCGTTGCCCTTGAGGAGTTCGAAGGTATCGTTGTATGTGGTGCAGGGCGATTGGACCTGGATGATGGAGAAGCCTGGGTACTCCATGCCCTGCAGGATAAGCTGGGAGAGGGGCTTGATCTGGGCGGAGAAGCCGGAGGCGATGAAGGAGACGCCATAGCTCAGGTAGAGATCAAGAGGATTGAGGGGGCTCTCCAGCTTGCCGAAGGGCGTGGAGGAGGTGACGACGCCCATCTTGGTGGTTGGAGAGCTCTGGCCCTTGGTGAGTCCGTAGACGCCGTTGTCCATGATGACGACGGTGATGTTTAGGTTGCGCTGGGCCTGGGGGGCGATGTGCTCGGCGCCGATGCTCAGGAAATCGCCATCGCCGGCGACGACGAGGACGTTGAGCTCGGAGCGGCTCATCTTGATGCCGAGGGCCATGGGAAGGGTGCGCCCGTGGATACCGTGGATGCCGAAGGGCTGAGGGCCCTCCAGCAGGTGAACCATGTTGCCGGAGCAGCCGATGCCCGCGACAACGACGGTCTTTTCGATAGGCTCTTTGGTCTTCGCAACGCGCTCGACCAAGGCCATCTCGATGGCCCGGCGGACGCCGAAATCGCCGCAGCCGGGGCACCATTTGAAATCGTACTCCGGGTTCTTCTTGCTCATATGACTGGCTCCTGGATGCTAGACGCGGACCTTGGAGAGATGCTTGATTTTTTCGTTCACGCTGGCGACGAGGTCTCTGGGTTTGAAGGGGAGACCGGTGTACTGGATGATGGACTCCGCCTTGACCCCAAGGGAGCGGAGGTAGCTGGAGAACTGACCCTGGAAGTTCAGCTCCGGGACGATGACCAGCTCCTTGGAGCGGAGCTCCTCCAGGAGCTTAGGCGGTAGGGGATGGAGGAACATGGTGTAGTACCAGGCGATGTGCTTGCCTGCCGCCGCGAGGCGCTGGTAGGCCTCCTGGGCGGGACCCTTGGAGCCGCCCCAGGGCATGATGGCGATGGGCTCGTTCGCATGCTCGCGTTCGTAGTGGCCGTCTTCCAGGAGCTTGAGCTTGCTGAAGCGGCGCCGGCTCATGGTGACGTGGCGCATGGGCAGGTGCGTGGTATCGCCGTAGCCATCGTGCTCGCTGGCGTTGGCCACATAGGCGCCGGGGCCGCCAGGCAGGGGCATGGGCGAAAGGGCGGGGCCATCGTACCGGAGGTAGCCGTTGGCGCCGCCGGTGTAGACCTTCCGCGACTCCACCTTCAGCTTTGTGACATCAGGCTCCGGGATGTTCTGCGTGCGCTCGGCGATGGCCATCTCGCTCAGGAGCATGACGGGGCCCTGGTAGCGCTCGGCCCAGTTGAGGGCGTGAACGGCAGCGTAAAAGCACTCTTCCACGGTGCCTGGGGCTATCACGGGAAGCGCGACATCGCCATGGGCGGGGTGCAGCGCCGCTTGGAAGTCCGATTGCTCGGTCTTGGTGGGGAGTCCGGTGGCGGGGCCGCCGCGCTGGACGTCAACAACGACGCAGGGGATCTCGGCCATCCAGGCCAGGCCCAGGGCTTCGCTCATCAGGGAGAAGCCGGGGCCGGAGGTGGCGGTCATGGCCTTCTTGCCTGAGTAGCCCGCGCCGATGATGGCGACGATGGCCTCGATCTCCGAGCTGGCCTGGTAAGCGAACTTGCCTGGGCCGACGAGGGAGCGCTCCATGAAGACGAGGATGGGGGTGGCGGGGGAGATGGGATAGCCGATGTAGGTGTCCAGCCCCGCAGCCAGGCTCCCGATGGAGATGGCGTCATTGCCCTTGATGAGGATCTGCTGTTGCGCGAGCTTCTGAGGGGTAGCAAGGTCGCCGATCTTGATGTGCTTACGCTCCACGCCTTCACGGCCCAGGGCGATGGCCCTGTTGTTGGCCCCGACGATCACTTCATCGTCAGGACGGCCACGGGTGTACTTCTTCTTGTTGAAGTCAACGAGGTACTGGTCCGGCATGCCGACGAGGGAGGCAACCGCGCCGATGACGACGAAGTTGGCGGCTCTGGGGTTGCCGGTGCTCTTGGCTAGCTCATCAATGGCCAGGCCGAAGACGTCGGGACCCTCTTCCATCTGGAAGGCGCCAGAGTTATAGATGATGACGCCGGACTTGGAGATCTCGTCCTTGTGGTTCTCGTAGGCCTCCTGGTTGAAGGCCACGAGGATATCCAGGTCGTCGCCGGCGTTCAGGACGGGCGTGGTGGAGATGCGGGCCTGCGCCCAGGTGGGGCCGCCTTCGATCTGGGACGGGAAGGTGGCGAAGGTCTGGACGTTGTACCCAACTTGGGCGGCCGCTTGAGCCAACGCCTCCGCCGCAGTGACGACGCCTTGTCCGCCTTCGCCCGCGAAGCGGACGACAAAATCGTTTCTAAGCACAGATCCTCCTCAGGGTTAAGAGAGAGCTGAGACGCAGAGGATGTCGCCTAAGTATACCAGGAAACGACGGCCTCAGCCCAGCCGAACTCGAGCTGTTTCAGGTTTTCAGCGCATATCGCGAAGGGAGTTCCTTTACACGGCCCTCTTTCATCAGTTTGCTCAGGTGTTGACGCACATTTCCCGCAGCTGCTCTGCGCAGTTCCTTCTTGAGGTTCTTTGGATAGATGGCCTTCACGATGTCATCCACATCGCCAAGGCCGCGCTTTATGGCGCTGACGATCTGGTGCTCGCGCATGTTGCGATGCTTTATGTAACCTTCCACCCACTGAGGAGCTTCGGTGACGATCTTACCGTGGGCGGGACAGATGACACTGGGGTTGAACTTTTGCACAAGATGGAGCGACTTCATGTAGCTCTGCAGATCGCTGACGACGCTGGTGCTGGAGCCGAGGATGGTATCGCCGGTGAAGGCGATCCTTTCCGCGTGGAGGAAGAAGCAGACGTGGTCGTCGGCGTGGCCGGGGGTGAACCGGGCCTCCAGGACAACGCCGCCGCCGGTGGCCATGCGCTCGTGGTTCGTTAGCGCGCCGACGGCTTCTTTCCCAAGGAATGGGGTCAGCTTTTCCACAAGCTTGGGGTGGCAACGAACGGGCGCGTTGATGACGTCCCGGATGCGGTCGAGGCCGCCGATGTGGTCGGCGTGGCCGTGGGAGATGAGGATGGCGGTGATCCGCGGAACGCCGAGATCGCGGTAGGCTTCCAGGATAAGACGGAGCCACTCCCGGTCTTGCTCCCCCGTATCAATGAGGGCCATCTCATCTTTGGGGTCGCCTACAAAATAGATATTTGTGCCGCCTGGATGGAAAACGGCCGTATCGTTAATGTGGAGCCGGTAGGTATGAGCGCCGATCTTCTCTAGTGCCATGCCATGAGATATTTTACCTAATATGACCGCTTTTGTATGCAGTTGAGGCGAGGGTTAACAGACGCCTAAGTGTGCTAGGGGTCTGGGGTTCGGAGAGATGTCCGGACACCTCATAGCTCGAAGACGAGCACACCAGGGGAAGGGGAAAGAGACCTTTCCCTTGGTCCCTCTCGTAGCTCGAAGACGAGCACAGCGAGGCGCTAAGAGGGCGTTTTCATCCCCAGAAGCTTGCGGGCTTCCGCGGTGGAGGCGATCTCCCGGCCGTCTCTGCGCGCCTGCTTCACGATGCTCTCCACGATCCGCGCATTGGAGCGCGGACTTTTCGGTTCGCGAGCCAGCTCGCCGATGCCGATGCGGGCGTGGCCGCCCATCTGGATCGCGAGGCGATTCATGGGGTAGTGCGGCGCGCCGTAGACCTGGGTGAACCACTGGACGGGCACGCCCTTGGGCACGACGCTGAGGTAGCTCCTGATGCCATCGGCATTGGGCAAGGGGCCGAAGGAGTGGGCATCGCTGAAGCGGAGGTGGAGGACGAGCGGGTCGCGGAGAAGGCCCATTTCGCGGTAGCGGAGGGCGGCGCGGATGTGCCCCAGCTCGTAGGCGATGAGGAAGGGCTTGAGACCCGTCTTGTTGCAGAACTCGAAGAAGGGGATGAACTCGGAGAAGGAGGAGGCGTAGGGCTCATCGTAGAGGAACCGGCGCTTGGAAGCATCATACCCAGCCAGGTTCACCGGGGCGAGGCCGATGAGGTGGGCCTCCAGCTTGCCGATAGGATGGGTGGTCAGCTCATAGACATGGGTGAGCTGATCGCCGAGACGCTTTTCGCTGCCGTAGGTGGGGTAATAGATAAGGTCGCACTTGGCCCTGAAGCGCTGGGCGATCTCCGCGTACATGGCGACATCGGCCGGGCGAGTGAGGCCCGTTTTGGGGTCGCGGGGGTGGAAGTGGACGATGGAGGCGCCTGCGTTGGCGCAATCAGTGGCGTCCTGGGCGATCTCCTGGATGCTCATGGGGACCAGAGGGTTTTGCTCCCTGGTCACATATTCGTTGATGGCGACTTGGATGATGAGTTTTTGCATGGGTTGCTCTCCAATGGGCGACCACACGGGGTCGCCCCAACAGGCAGCATCGCCCTGATGTCAGGAGGTGGCACGGCGGACGCGGGGGCGCACGGCGACCTTTGGGCGGCCTCTCTGCAGATAGCCCCACTCATCGTCAACGCCGCGTACGTTGTAGAGACGGGCGGCATTGAGGCAGGTCATCTTGCGCAGCTCTTCCGGGCCGACGCCCTTGAAGGTCTCAAAGATGATGCGCTGGGATTCCGGCCACGTGCTGTCATCGTGCGGGTAATCGGAGGCCCACATGAGGTTCTCGACACCGATGAGCTTGCGGGTGGCGATGGCGGCCTTTTCCCGGCTGAAGGTGTAACAGACGTGCTCCCGCAGCTGCTCGCTGGGGAGGCTGTTGAGCGGCTTTCCCAGACGTATGCCCTTATGCTCGTGGGTCCAATCGAGGCGCTCCATGAGATGCGCGGCCCAGCCGGCATCGTTCTCCACGGAGACGACGTGGAGGCCGGGGAAGTGCTGGAAGACGCCGCCGAAGAGCATCTGGGCGATGGAGCGCTGGGCGTGGAAGTGGGCCAGGCCGTACTCCAGAAGCCCGCTCCCTTCATCGGCCTGATGGGCGCCGGTGAACGAGTGGAGGCTGATGGGCAGGCCGAGGGTTTCCGCCTCCGCCCAGAAGGGAAAGTACTTGGGCTGGCCATAGTGGCTCTGAAGGGGCTGCGACCCGGCGATGAGGACGCCCCTAAGTCCGAGGCGTGCGGCGCGCCACATCTCTTTGATGGCCTCGCGGAGATCGGTGAGGGAGATGAGGGCCACACCGATGAGGCGATCGGGGGCGGTGGCGCAGTATTCGGCGAGCCAATCGTTATAGGCGGCGAAGCAGGCGGACTGGTAGGAGCTATCCTTGCCGTAGGCGTAGAGGCGCATGGCCAGGCTTGGGTAGAGGACCTCGGCGTAGATGCCGTCGCGGGCCATGTCCTTGAATCGCTCGTGAGGGTCCCAGCCGCCGAGGCGCATGTCATCAAAGAGGCTGGTGACGGAGGTCATGGTACGGCCGGCGGAGCCGAGGACGCCGAAGCCCATGGGCGCGGCGCCGGGGAGGACAAACTTATCGCCCTTGCGATCGCGGATCACGCGGGGGGTGCGGTCGCCGAACTTGCTGCCGAGGCGGTCAACCCAAAGATTCGGCGGCTCAACGACGTGGGAGTCGCCGGAGACGAGATTTTCGTGCGCGCCGGGCTTCGGTGCCATCGTTTCTGTACCTCGTTCGACCCTTGCCAAGTCTAGTGGTTCCGGGGTCTAATGGTCAACTGCCGGCATCACGAGGGTAGCTACGACTTGTTGAGGGAGGCCATGGAGCGGGCGTCCTGGCCCATGATGGCGTTGCCGGTGGTGAGCTCGGAATGGGCGTGGGCGAGCTGGTGCATGGTGAAGACGGCCTGCATGGCGTTGCGCTGGCCCATGGCATCGAGGGTGGCATTGACAGCCTGCTTGGCCATGGCCAGGGCGAAGGAAGGCATCTCGGCGATCTTGCGCGCCAGGGCCATGGTCTCTTCCACCAGCCTATCCTTGGGGACGACGCGGTTGACCATGCCGAGGCGGTAGGCCTCCTGGGCGTCTATGAACTGCCCGGTGAAGAGCAGCTCCTTGGCCTTGCGGGCGCCCAACTCCCAGGGGTGGGCGAAGTACTCCACGCCGCCGATTCCCATGCGGAGGACGGGGTCGCTGAACTTGGCGTCATCGGCGGCGATGATGAGGTCGCAGGGCCAGGCGAGCATGAGGCCGCCGGCGATGCAATAGCCGTGGACGGCGGCGATGGTGGGCTTGGGGATATCGCGCCAGCGTTGGCAGAAGCCGAGGAAGATATCGGCCTCCTTGAAGTAACGTCCCTCGGCGCCGGGCTTGACGGGGTTGGCCTTGCGGAAGGCGCGGGACTCATCGCTGCCGATATCGTGGCCGGAGGAGAAGCTAGGGCCGTTAGCCTTGAGGACGATGACCTTTGCGCCTTCGTCCTGCTCCCCTTTGCGGAAGGCCGCATCTAACTCCCGCAGGAGGATCTCATGCTGGGCGTTGCGCGTATCCGGTCGGTTGAGGGTGATGACGGCGACTTCGCCCACCCGTTCATAGAGGATGTAGCGCATGGCGTCCATAGAGGCTCCTTCCGGATTGGCGGGAGATTGGCCGCAGTATAGCACCGCCCTATAATGGGTAGGCAGGGAAGTGAAGGCAGAGAGCGAGAGGAGAGGTTCAAGGAGCAGGGTTCCGGACAGAGGGATGATTCACTGAAAGCATAGAAGACACGGAACGGACAGAGAGTGGAGAGCAGAGGCGGAGCAGAATAGATGAAGTTCACAAAGATGCACGGCGCGGGGAACGATTTTGTGATGATTGACGCGCGCCGGATGGAGCGGGACTGGAAGCGGCTGGCGATCGCCATGTGCGATAGGCACTTCGGCGTGGGGGCGGACGGCATCATCTTGGTGAAGCTCTCCAAGAGGCACGACTTCCGGATGCAGATGTATAACCCGGACGGGAGCGAGTCCGAGATGTGCGGCAACGGCATCCGCACCTTCGCCAAGTTCGTGATTGACCAAGGGATCGCGCCGAAGAGCACCAAGGAGATGCAGGTGGAGACGCTGGCCGGGCTCCAGGTGCTGACGCCGAAGCGGAAAGGCGGGGAAATCACCCGCGTTGTGGTGAACATGGGCACGCCAAAGCTGGCGGCCAAGGAGATCCCCATCGCGCTGGACGGGATGACGCGGGTCGTTGACCAGCCGTTAGAAGTGGACGGGCGCAAGCTGGCCTTCACGGGCGTCTCCATGGGGAACCCGCATGCCGTGGTCTTCCTGAAGGAGAAGGTGAAGGATTGGCCGCTGGAGGTCATCGGCCCCAAGGTGGAGCGCCACGCGCTCTTCCCGCACCGGGTGAACTTTGAGATCGTGAACGTGCTGGACCGCACGCACCTCGATATGCGCGTCTGGGAGCGCGGCGCGGGACTGACGCTGGCCTGCGGCACAGGCGCCTGCGCGGTGGCGGTGGCGGCACAGCTGAAGGGCCTCACGGAGCAGACGGTGCATATCCACCTGCCGGGCGGCGACCTGAAGATCACCTGGGACGGCAAGGGCGATGTTTTTATGGAGGGGCCGGCGGAGACGGTCTTTAACGGGGAATGGGCGGAGTAGGCGGCGGGCCACTGGGCCAAAAGGTTGCCCTCGATCTATCGAAGCTGGTCTGTCATCTGCGGCGCACCTCTATAAGCGCCGCGAGGTTGGCCATGGGAAAGCCACGAACTGCCAGCAGAATCGCATCCTTGACCGCGTTGCTTGCCGCTCTGGCGATGCTTGCAACGGCCTGCAACGGCCAGGCCAACCCCAGCGGGAGGCCTTCTTCAGGGGCGGCGGACCCTAGGCAAGATTCCAATAGGCTCATGTGGAGGCTGTACGACGGCTTTGGGGCGGGAGACCACGGAGCCATCGGCGCGATGGCGCTTTCCGGGGATAAGACCTACATCCCTGTGTTGATCGAGTATCTCTTTTCGCCGCGCATCTCCAATAGCATGGCGCTGACAGAGGCGGGCGAAGCCTTGCGCCAACTTTCGGGCCAGCGCTTTGGGAACGACGATTGGCAAAAGTGGGTGGAGTGGCTCGGCAGTCAGGAGACGATCAGACCGCCGACGCAGTTCGTAGGGTGGAAGGGAAGCTTGCTGCGGGGAATCCACCCCTCGCTTGGAAACTTCCTCTACGAAGGCGTCCCCGCCCGGATACGGGTTGAGGAGATCGTGTGGGGAGGCGTGGTAAAAGACGGCATCCCGGACTTAAGGAATCCGCCACACATCTCAGGGAGAGCGGCTGACTACCTGCAACCCGCCGACCGGGTCTTTGGAGTCTCCATAAACGGAGAGCATCGGGCCTATCCGCTACGCATCATGAACCCGCATGAGATGGCGAACGATGTGCTTGGGGGAGAGCCCTTCGCCTTAGCCTACTGAACGCTCTGTGGTAGTGGGATCGTCTATTCCACCAGACTTCCAGAGATAAGCAGCGAGCCGTTGGAGTTCGGCACATCGGGCCTGCTATACCGGAGCAACAAACTGATGTGCGACCGCAGGACGGAGACGCTCTGGCGGCAGTTCACGGGGGAGCCTGTGGTGGGATACCTGGCCGAAAGCGGCATCAGACTGAAGCGCTTCCCCGTGGCGCTGACGACCTGGGCAGACTGGCTGAACCTGCACCCGGAGACGACGGTGCTGGACATCAGGACTGGGGTCTATTCCCCGCAGACATACCTGCCGGAGAACGAGCCGGGGGCGGTCTACAACAGCTATTTCTCGAATCCGAATCCGATCTTTCCCGTCTGGCAGCGGAGCGAGGCCCTCCCAGCGAAGGCATTCGTGCTGGGAGTCATCGTCAACGGCGCGCCGAAGGCCTACGACCTTGTCTCCCTGGTTCCGCGCCCTGTCTACAACGACCGGTTGGGCGGCGCGAACATCGTTGTGGTGACGCCGCCGGGAACATCGTCCGCGCGGGCTTACCAGAGGGGCAGCATCGAGTTCAGGGAGGGGGCAAGGGCGGGCGGCGAGGCGACTGTGACGGACACGGCAGGGCGCACGTGGCGAGTGACGGAGGAGGCGCTGGTGAGAGGCGACGATCCTTCCATACGGCTCGCGCGCCTGCCGACCCACGTTTCCTTCTGGTTCGGGTGGTATGCCGCCTACCCGAACAGCGAGCTGTTCAAGGGCTGACGCTCACCACAAAGTCGTAGCGGGCGAGCCTGCCATCGTTGGTCTCTTGGAGCGCCATGACCAGGTTTGCATCAAAGATGCCGTCGCGGGCGTTGCTAGGCTCGTTGGGGAAATAGGTCTGTGTGGTGAGGCCAGGCCCCGTTTGCGGCAGAACCTTCACGTGGATGTGTCGAGTTCTGCCCGGGTAGAGCCCGGGCATGATGGTCTCCAGCCGATAGAGGCCATCGCGATCCGTGAAGAGGTGCCCGCGCAGGCGATAGCCGGTGTTGTCATAGCTCCCTTGGGCATCGGCGTGCCAGAACTCCATGCGGGCGTTGGCCACGGGACGGCAATCGGGGCTCACCACGTAGCCCGTCACGATGAGCCGAGTGCCGGCCAGCCCAGGTTCGATGAGGGTAATCCGCTGGGGCGAGCCTGTCTTGAAGTACGGGCCTTCCGTCTGGGCGGGCGTCAGCCTGCCCGGGGCGCAAACAGCGGTGGGGAGAAAGGTGGCGGGGGGAACGGGTGTTGGGATAGGCTGAGGCTGGGCGGCGGTGGAAGCGAGGGTGGGAGGAGCAGTTGGGGATGGAACAGAGTCATCGCCGGCGCAAGAGGAGAGGGTGAGGGGGGCGAGGAGAAGGGCAGCGATGGCGAACCGGCGCATGGTATAGCCTACAATTCCAGATGGAAGGCGACTGGCAATCACCCCTAGGTTAGGTTACAGTCCCACCCGCTTGAAGACCTCGTCCACGTGCTTGGTGTAGTAGCGGTAGTCGAAGAGGGCGTCTAGGGCTTTGCCGGGAAGCTGCTTGGCGATGATCCTATCGGCGCGCAGCATATCTTTGAAGCTCTTCTCTGACTCCCACGTCGCCATGGCATTCTTCTGGACGACCTTGTAGGCGTCTTGGCGTGTCATCCCCTTTTCGATGAGGGCGAGGAGGACGCGCTGGGAGAAGACGAGGCCCTTGCCGGCCTCTAGGTTCTTCTGCATGCGCTCGGGGAAGGTGCGCAGGCCCTTCATGATGAAGGTGAAGAGGTCGAGCATGTAATCGAGGGCATAGCAGGAGTCCGGGATGATGATACGCTCGGCGGAGGAGTGGCTGATATCGCGCTCATGCCAGAGGGCGACGTTCTCCAGACTAGTGACGCTGTGGCCGCGCAGGAGCCGGGCGAGGCCGCAGACACGCTCGCTCAGCTCCGGGTTGCGCTTGTGGGGCATGGCGGACGAGCCGGTCTGGCCTTCGCTGAAGGGCTCCTCCACCTCGTGAAGCTCGGTGCGCTGGAGGGCGCGGACCTCAGTGGCGAACTTCTCCAGCGACGCGCCGATGATGGCGATGGTGGAGATAAGGTGGGCATAGCGGTCGCGCTGGATAATCTGTGTGGAGGCGGGGGCGACGGCCAGGCCGAGGCGCTTGCAGGCGAGCTCTTCCACCCTGGGCGGCACGGTGGCATGACTGCCGACGGCTCCGGAGACTTTGCCGACGGCGATCTGCCTGCGGGCCTCTTTCAACCGCTCGGCGTTGCGCTTCAGCTCCTCCACCCAGACAAGGAGCTTCATCCCAAAGGTGGTGGGCTCGGCGTGGACGCCGTGGGTGCGGGCCATCACGAGGGTGTGCTTATGCTCAATGGCCCGCTTGGTGACGACTTTGGTGAGGATATCCAAGTCTTCCTCCAGGATGTCTATCGCCTGGAGGAGCTGGAGGTTGAGGGCGTTATCCAGGATGTCTGAAGAGGTAAGGCCCATGTGGATGAAGCGGCTATCCGGCCCGACGCTCTTCTGCACAGAGCGGAGGAAGGCCGTCACATCGTGCTTCGTCTCGGCGAAGGCCTCTTCGATCTCGGCGAGGGAGTAGGAGGCTTTGCGGATGCCCGGCATGGCCGATCTGGGGATAGCGCCAAGCTCGGCCCAGGCTTCGCAGACGGCGACTTCGACCTTGAGCCAGATATCGTACTTGGTCTTGTCCGACCAGACCCGCTTCATCGCGGGGCGGGAATAGCGGTCAATCATGAGAGGGTCCTAGGAGCAAGGGACATGGGTGGACTCACGGGACAGAGGGCTATTTTAGCGCAAAGCGGAGAAGAGATACAGGGAGTTATCCACCGATTTTCACAGATTGACACCGATTCAGAGAGAAGATGTTTCATCCGCAGATAACGCAGTGAGCGCAGATATTAGGAGAGCAGTTGAGAGAGGGTGTGGGGCGCCGTTCAACCTC
>VGPF01000051.1 GCA_016875535.1 Chloroflexota bacterium | reverse complement strand
GGCGTTCCCCAGAACGGCAATGGCGCTCTCTCCGGCGGCAACGTCCAGATCCACAAGAAGTAAGCCCATCGCCTCCGGCACAATGAAAGAGGCCCTCCCCGTACGGGGAGGGCCTCTTTGTTTGCCGGTAGGTCGGCCCAGGCTTGCAAATGGGCCTTCCTGGGTACAGAATGGCCCCTTATGAAGCCCCCACCACCCAAAGGGACGGTCTACCAAGCGGGCGTCATCGGCTACCCTCTGGCGCACTCCGTCTCCCCCGCCTTCCAGCAGGCCGCCTTTGACGCCCTGAAAATCAAGGCCGCCTACGAGCGCTGGGAGACGCCTCCCGGCGAGCTGAAGCGCCGCATCGCCTCGCTCCGCAAGACAACGGTCTATGGCGCGAACGTCACCGTGCCCCACAAAGAGTCAGTCATACCCCTCGTTGATGAGCTTGACCCCTTCGCCAAGGAGATCGGCGCCGTCAACACCATCGTGAACAAGAACGGCTTCTTGAAGGGCTACAACACGGACGGCCCAGGTTTCATCCGCGCGCTGACCGATGACGGCGATTTTGAGCCTAAGGGCAAGTGCGCCTACATCCTTGGCGCGGGCGGCGCGGCGCGGGCCGTGGCTATCGCCCTGGCGAAGGCAGGTGCGACTCGCATCCACATAGCGAACAGGACGGCATCTCGCGCCAAGGAGCTCGTCGCCTCACTCAAAAGATCGCCGAGCATGAAGCGCTGTGAGCTCGTCACGTCAAGCTGGGGCGTGGTCCCTTCCGGCGCGGCAGACCTCATCGTGAACACTACCACCATGGGCATGAAGCTCAGCGGTACAGAAGGCCAATCGCCCCTCCGCACCCAGCAGCTCTGGCCGGGCCTCTTTGTCTGCGATCTGGTGTACAACCCCCAGGAGACGCCGCTCCTCGTCATGGCCAGGCACTGCGGCGCGCAGACGCTCGGCGGCCTGCCGATGCTTATCTACCAAGGCGCGATCGCCTTTGAGCTATGGACCGGCCAAAAACCGCCAGTGGAAGTTATGTTCACCGCAGCACGCAAGGCCCTTGGCTAACCCAGGGGCCGCTTGACGAAATCCGTCATCTCGACTCTTGCATTCGTTGACGCCTTCTTTGACCGTTGTTAGAATACCTCGGGCTTTTAAAGGGGGGCAGCCCCCTGGAAGCAACTTCAAGCAGGAGACAAGAGGTACAGCATGTTAGTTGTTGTTCCGATAGCTGGCATCTTTGCCATCGTCTTCGCGCTCTACCTGATGTGGGACGTTCTGCGGAGAGACTCCGGGAACGCGCAGATGCAAGACATCGCGGACCGCATCTTGGAAGGGGCGAAGGCCTTCATCGCTCGACAGTACCGCACCATCGCGATTCTCTCGATCGTCGCCGCCGTCGCCATCGCCATCGTCCTCGGCGTGGTGACAGACGTCCCGCCGGACCTGAACCGGGACGGCGCGGTCCAGGACTCTGAAAAGTGGGGCCTGGCTTGGCGCACCGCCATCGCCTTCCTCGTCGGCGCGGCCTGCTCGGGCATCGCCGGCATCGTGGGCATGTACGTCAGCGTGAAGTCCAACCTGCGCACCGCCGCAGCGGCCAAGAAGGGCCTTGCCCCGGCCGTCCAGACGGCCATGCGAGGTGGCGCGGTCTCCGGCTTCCTCATCGTCGCGCTGAGCCTCCTGGGCGTCACCATCATGTACTACGCCTTTGATGGCAGTGACAGCCCGGACCTCGCCCCCTTCCTCATCGTCGGCTTCGGCTTCGGCGCCAGCTTTGTGGCGCTCTTCTCCCAGCTCGGCGGCGGCATCTACACCAAGGCCGCCGATATGGGCGCCGACCTCGTCGGCAAGGTGGAGAAGGGCATCCCGGAAGATGATGCCCGCAACCCCGCCGTCATCGCCGACCTGGTTGGCGACAACGTCGGCGATTGCGCAGGCCGCGGCGCCGACCTCTTCGAGTCCACCGCCGCCGAGAATATCGGCGCGATGATCCTGGGCGTCATCATCTACCTGGCCATCAAGGATGTGCCGGGCATCGCCCACCCCGAGTACTGGGTCCTCTTCCCGCTCGTTGTCCGCTCCTTCGGTATCTTCGCCACGGCCCTGGGTGTTCTCACCGTCGGCTCCAAGCTCCCCTTCTTCAGAGTGAAGGAGGAGGACGACCCGATGATGTCCCTGAACAAGGGCTACGGGCTCTCGGTCCTCTTGAGCATCGTCTTCCTGGCCATCAGCTGCAATGTGATGCTAGGCAATGGCGGCGTAAAGTGGGGCTACTACTTCGTCGCCGGTCTCGTCGGCATCATCACCAGCGTCATCTTCGTCTTCATTACGCAGTACTACACCGAGTTCAAGTACCGTCCGGTGAAGGTCATCGCTGAAGGCTCCAGGACAGGCCCGGCCACCAACGCGGTGAACGGCATCGCCGTCGGCTTCGAATCCACTTTCTTCACGGCCCTCGTCATCGGCCTGGCTCTCGGCACCTCCTACTGGCTCGGCAAGCAGGCCTTTGATGGCACGGGCATCGCCATCACGGATCAACGCGCGGGCCTCTTCGGCACGGCTGTGGCCACCATGGGCATGCTCATGACCGCCGCCTACATCCTGGCCATGGACACCTTCGGCCCCATCACAGACAACGCCAACGGCGTCATCGAAATGTCCGGCAACGAAGGCGATGTGCGCAAGGTGACCGACCGCCTGGACGCCGTCGGCAATACCACCAAGGCGCTCACCAAGGGCTATGCCGTCGGCTCCGCCGGCCTCGCCGCCTTCCTCCTCTTCTTCGCCTACATAGATGAAGTCCAGAAATCCGTGCCGGCCTTCCACTCCATTGACGTGGCGCACGTGAAGGTCTTCATCGCCGCCTTCCTCGGCGCGATGCTTGCCTACCTCTTCAGCGCCCTCGCCATCCGCGCCGTGGCCAAGACAGCCGGCGACGTGATCAACGAAGTCCGCCGCCAGTTCAAAGAGAACCCCGGCATCATGGACGGCAAAGTCCGGCCCGATTACGCCCGCTGCGTAGACATCACCGCCAAGGCCGGTCTCCGTGAAATGATCCTCCCCGGCATCGTCGCCGTGGCCATGCCCATCGCCGTCGGTGTGGCCCTTGGGGCTGAGGCGGCAGGCGCCTTCCTCATGGTCGGCACCATCAGCGGCCTCCTCCTGGCCACCGTCCTCAACAACTCGGGCGGCGCCTGGGACAACGCCAAGAAGTTCATCGAGTCCGGCGCGATGAAGGATGAAAAGGGCACCGTGATCAAGAAAGGAAGCGAGACCCACGCCGCCGCGGTCGTCGGTGACACCATCGGCGACCCGTTCAAGGACACGGCGGGCCCCTCCCTCCACGTCTTGGTTAAGCTCCTCAGCACGATCACCCTGGTGCTTGCGCCGGTCTTTATCCGGTAAGTTCCGTTCGATACAATAGTTCGGTGAAACCAAATCGGGCCCTCCGGCTTCAATCGGAGGGCCCGATAATGTCTGTGGCGCCACAAGGCGCAAAGGAGTTTCGGCATGGGTCTGTTCGATAAGGTCATGGGCAAAGATGGGGGAAAGCTCTCCCTCAATAAGCAAGAGGCCTTCGCCGCCATCGCAGTGGCAACGGTCGGCGCCGACGGCGATGTGAGCGAGGAAGAGGTCCAGCGCATCGTGGTGAACTTCGCAGCGCTCAACGCCTTCCGCCGCTCCAATATGCGGGACATCGCCGATGACCTGAACCAGGTCGCCAAGCTCATCAAGCGGCACGGCGCCCCTGCGGTGGTCGAGGCGGCTAAGAGCACGCTCCCCAAGGAGTCGCTGAACACCGCCTTCTTCCTCGCCGCCGATCTCGCGCTGGCCGATGGCGTAGTGGAGCCCAAGGAAGAGAAGTTCCTTGAGGAGCTGCAGAAGACGCTCGGCGTGGATCAGGCCCTGGCGGAGAAGATCGTGGAAGTGGTGGTCATCAAGAACAAGGCGTAGGCTGAGAGTCGGCAACCGTAGAAGGGGCGGCTATGTGGCCGCCCCTCCTTTATTTCAGCCCGAACATCCGGGCCGGGTTTTCCCATAGCACCTGCCGCAGCTGCTCCGGCGTCAGCCTGGCGTGCCCCCCATCAAAGAAGGGCGCGAGCACGTCCGGCAGCGCCGTCACCTCAGGGTGCGGAAAGTCCGTGGCTGTCATCATGCAGTCGCCGTAGCCGCCTTGGAAGGCGTAGCTATAGCCCACTTCGCCGGGCTCGCCCGAGATGGCGCACTGCCGCTTGAAGTAGTATGAGGGCGAATGCTCCGGGACTACGGAGCCCATCAGCTTGGCCCGCTCCCACTTCTCATCCAGGAAGGGGAACCACGTAGCCGCCCAGCCGACGGACGACTCGGTGAAGAGGACGCGCAGGTTCGGATGGCGCGCGCAGATAGCCCCGGCGAACATCAGCCCGCCCACCATCTCGCCCAGGCCGAACGTCACCGCCGTGGAGGCATACTTCAGCGAGATGTTCGTCACCTGCTTCGCCCCCACCCAGCCTACGTTGCCGTTCTTGTGGAACATCGCCTCGTGGGTGCCCAGCGGCACGCCCAGACTGGCGATCTCCGCCCACAGCGACTCATAGACGGGGTGGTCGAGCGGCTGGCCATCAACAGCCGTCTCCGGCAGGATGTAGACGGCCCGGAAGCCAAGCTCCTTCACGCAACGCCGCGCCTCTTTGATGGCCAGGCCAACATCCCGCAGGTCCAGGGAGGCCACGCCGATGATACGCCCCTTGCCGCCGTTGCAGAAATCGTGCAGCCAATCGTTATAGGCGCGCTTGATGGCGGCCGCCACCTTGGCATCCATATCAGGAACGGTGGTGGTGTGCAGGCAGAGCGTAGGGTAGATGACCGCATAGTCCAGGCCCGCCTCATCCATATAGGCCAGGTAAGCCTCCGGGCTGAAGCCCTTGCGGATATAACGGTCGTAGGCCTCCATGTAGGTGAGGCGCTTTCCCTTGCCCATCTCCACGTAGGGGGTGTGCGTCGTCGGGTACGTCGCCGACCACTTGTGCCCCATGACCTCTGTGGACATGAAGAAGGGGTGCTCCAAGGTCACCCGGCGCGTCTTGGGCGCATGGGCCAGGTACCGCTTGTCCAGGTAGCGCTCCCACAGGTCGTCCGGCTCCATCGCATGGGAGTCGGCGTCCACCACTTTGTAGCCCTTGTACATGATCGTGCCCCGGCTCCAGCTTACGCAACGATTTGCGGCCTATTCCGGAAAAGCCTCATGCTCGGCGCCCTCTGCGGGAAATCTCCTCCGCCTACGGCGTCCACAGCCTCCCGCGCGCGCCCACGAACGGGTTGTACAGCTTCTCCTGCTTGATACTCGTCTCCCCGCCGTGGCCCGGCAGCACCACCGTCTCCTCATCCAGGGAAAACAACTTCTCCTTGATGCTCTTCACCAGGGCCTCCGTGCTGCTGCCCGGGAAGTCCGTCCTGCCCACGCTTCCCTGGAAGAGCGTATCGCCGGAGATGAGGACGCCATCGGCCAGGAAACAGATGCTCCCCATCGTATGCCCCGGCGTTTCGATCACCTTCACCGTGATAGCGCCGATGGTGAACTCGTCGTTCTCCTTCAGCATCAGGTCGGGCTCCGGCGGGTCTTGGTAATCGGGGATGAGGCGCAGGGCGTAGCTGGCCGGCTGCCGCTTGGCCATGATGGCGTCGTCCGCGTGGATGCCCCAGCTTGCGCCCGTCCCTTCGCGCACCTTCAGCACACCGCCCACGTGGTCCATGTGGCCGTGGGTGTTCAGGATGTACTTCACCGTCAGCCCCAGATCCTTCACCGCCTCCAGGATGCGGTCCGCCTCACCGCCCGGGTCAAAGATGATGGCCTCCTTGGCTTTCTCATCGGACAGGATGTAGGTGTTCTCCACAAAGGATGTCACGGGGACAACGTGCAACTGCATCGCGAACCTCCGGGGCCATTGTTCTGGACGGCGGCGGGCCTGTCAACAGAGGCGGCTAGGCCTGCCGCACCCGTGGACGCATCGGCAGGCTGAAAGCAACAAGACTGAGGGGGCCGCAGGCGCAGACGACTAAGGCTATGAACCGCGAGCCCGTGGCCTCCGTCAGCGCCCCAGCTATGACGGGGCCGAGGAAGCCGCCGATGGTCACCAGCATGCTCAGGAGCGCCGTTCCTGCCGCCACATGGGTCACCGGGATATTAGGCAGCTCGTACGGCATGGCGAAGATAAGAGGCATGAAGCCCCAGGCGGCGCCGACGGCCAGCACGCAGAGGAGCAGCACCCAATAGGCCTCCACCATCACCAGGCCCAGCATCCCGCCGCACATCACCAGGCCGCATAGAATAAAGAGCGGCCGCCGGTCATCTATGCGCGAAGCTAGGATGCCGAACCCGAGCGCCGTCGGCACCCCGGCAAGGGAGATGAGGCCGAAGAGGAGGCCCGAGCGCTGGAGCGAGACCTCGCGCGCCTCAAGCATGTAGCTCGGCCAGAAGTTCAGGAACCCCTGCCAGCTGATTACCGCCCCCATCCCTGTGAATCCGGCAAGCCACAACTGCCCGTGGCCCAGCGCTGTGCGCATGGATACCGGAGGAGCCGCCTTGAAGCGGGCCACATACTCGGGAGTGTGCCGCTCCCGGCCGAAGAGCAGCCATAGAAGAAAGATAGTGGCGTTGACCCCGCCGAAGATCACCAGCGTCGTGCGCCAGCTGCCCGTCGTCTCCTCGATCCACGGCGTCAGCGAAAGGGCAAAGAACTCCACAACGCCCACAAAGCCGATGGTGATGCCGCTGGCGATGGGGTACTCACTCCGGGGGAACCACTGCTGGACCACCAGCGCCCTACCGGGGACGCGCGTTGCGGAGACAGCCCCGAAGCTGAGCCGCGAGAGCAGCAGCATGGCGAAGTTCACCGCGCCGCTCATCAGAAAGACAAAGAACGAGCCCATAGCCGTGGAGAAGATGATCAATCGCCGCGGGTTCGCCCCGCTGAGTCGCGCCACCGCGCCGATGGTGACGGCGATGCTGCCGATTTGGACGGCCCCACCCAGCCAGCCCTCTTGCAGGGGGCTGAGGTGCAGGTCCTCCCGGATAGAAGGCAGCAGCAGGCCCAGAGAGATGGCGGGAAGGCTTGTGCTCAAGTTGACCATCACCAGGGCAAAGGCGATGACCCACCGGTAGCGGGGAAATGGCGCGCCTGAAGATTCGATGGCTTGCTTCCTAACGTCCGCGGGTGAGGAGACGGGTCTCCCAGAAAGGCGAAACCCTTGGAGTATATGCCATCAGCCCGCTCGCCGGAACGGGCGCACCGGGAGGATAAGGAAACAGAAGGCGATGGGGGCGCAGGCGGAGGCGATGAGCGCGATAAAGAGCGAGCCCGTATGGTCGGATATCGCGCCGGCGACGATAGGTCCCGTGATACCGCCGAGCGTCAGCAGGATGGTCAGCAGCGCCGACCCGGCGGAGACGCTGTTCAGGTCAATGCCCGGTACCTCATACGGCATGGAGAACATGATGGGCATGAAGCACCAGGATAGCCCGCCGCCGATGGCGAGGAGCACAAGAGCCCACGTCTGCGTCACCAGCGCCATCCCGATGAGCGCTCCCGTCATCCCTAGGCCGCAGGCGATGAAGACGGGCCGCCTATCGCGCATCCGCGTGACCAGGACGCCCATCACCAGCGAGGCCGGCACCTGGGAGAGCGAAAGGACGCCGAAGAGCAGGCCCGAGCGCTTCAGGTGGATATCGTGGGCGTCCTGCACATAGGTAGGCCAGAAGGTAGAGAAGGCCCACCAGCCGAACGAGGCGGCGAAGCCTCCTATCCCCACGAGCCACAGCTCTTTGTGCCGCCAGACGCCGCCGAGCGAGAGGCCCTTGGGCGCCTTCGCCTTTTCCAGGTAATCGGGCGTGATGCGCTCCTTGCCGAAGAAGAGCCAGAGGAAAAAGACCAGCGCGCCGTAGCCGCCGTAGATAAAGAGCGTCGTGCGCCAGCTGCCCGTGGCCGAAAGGATGATGGGCGTCGCCGCCAGGGTGAAGAACTCGGCGATGCCCGTCAGCCCGATGGTGAACCCCTGGAGGATGGGGATCTCCTTCAGCGGGAACCACTGCTGGCCAAGCAGGGGGCGGCTCGGCGTCCGCGCCGAAAAGCTCGCCCCGAAGGCGCATCGCGCGATGGCGAAGAGCCAGAAGTTCACCGCCGAGGCCATCATGAACGTGAAGGCCGTCCCAAGGAGCAAGGTGCTCGTGAAGAGCTTCAACGGGTTGAGGCGAGTGAAGAAGACGACGGAGAGAAAGGTCAGGATGACGCTGCCGATCCGAGCGGAGGAGCTGAGCCATCCCGCCTGCGTATCGCTCAGCGGAAAGGAGTCGCGGATGGCGGGGAGCAGGATGCCGAAGGAGAGCGACGGTAGGATGAGGAACCAGTTCGAAAGGACGAAGCCCGTCGCGATGACCCAGCGATAGCCGGAGACTGGCGCGCCGGACGATTCCAGGGCTTCATTCCGCAGCGTCGCATTCTGGGACAACGGGGTGCCTGCTTGAGCCTAGGCTTTGGCCTGGAGGATGCCATCCGGAAAGGCCACTGCATTGTGCCACTGTATCTTGCCGTAGCCAAACGTCTCGGACAAGCTCCGCGCCACAGCCGCCTTCACATCGCTCATGGCAAAGTCCCGCCGCAACTCCCTCGCCATCGAAGTGACCCCCGCATCGCCGATCCCGCACGCCACGATCGTCTCAAAATGACGCATATCCGGGTCCACATTCAGCGCGAAGCCGTGGATGCTCACCCACTGCTTGAGGTGCACGCCGACGGCCGCGATCTTGTTCCCGTTCACCCACACGCCAGGGTAGCCCTCCCGTCGCGCCGCAGGCTGACCCACCGACCCCAGGTAGGCGATGATCGCCTCCTCCAATAGATGCACATAGCGCGGCACGCTCAACCCCCTGGCCCGCACATCCACGATGGGATAGCCCACAAGCTGTCCCGGCCCGTGATAGGTGGACTTGCCGCCGCGCTCGATCTGCCAGATGCCGAAGCCCTGCGCCTTCAGTTCGGCTTCAGGCAGCCGCATCTCCTTCGCCGCGGCCCTCCGGCCCAGGGTGATCGTCGGCGGATGCTCCAGCAACAGCAGCGTATCGTCCACCCGTCCCGCGATGCGCTCCTCGCGCAGGGCGCGCTGGAGCGTCAGAGCCTCGCCATACTCCTTGAGTCCAAGGTCCACGACGGAGAGCACGCCGCTGGGCATCGCTACCGCCCTTTGAACTTCGGGTCGCGCTTCTCCGTGAAGGCGCGGAAGCCCTCCAGCGAATCTTCGGAGAAGAGCAGGTCGTTCGCCACCAGCCAGGAAAAGTCCAGCATATCGTCTAGCGGGGCAGGCGTGGAAAGGCGCATCATGCGCTTCGTCATCTTCACCGCCAGCGGCGCGTTGCAGGTGATGCGCCCCGCGAAGGCCAGCGTCGCCTTCCGCAGGTCCGCCTGGGGGACAACTTCGTTCCACGCCCCCAGATTTTTCAGCTCTGCCGCGCTGAACATATCGCCCGTGAAGAGGACCTTCGCCGCGTTCGACCAGCCCAGCATGCGCGGCAGCGCCAGCGGCGCGGCGGCGTCCGGCACCAGGCCGCGCTTCGCGTGGATATCGCCGCCCCGCGCGTCCTCGGAGGCGATGCGGTAGTCGCACAGCATCGCCAGCTCAAAGCCCCAGCCCACCGCGGGGCCGTTCACCTCCGCGATGATCGGCGTATCCATCCCCAGGATGATGCGCGGCGTCTCCAGCCCTTTGTACCGATCCATCCCCACCCGTTTCACCGGCCCGCCGCGCTCGTTCCGCTCCTTCACGTCCATCCCGGCGCAAAAGGCCTTGCCCGAGCCCGCCAGGATGATCGCCCGCACGTCTGTATCGCCCGCCGCCTCGCGCAGGGCGGAGTTCAAATCGCCCTCCAGCGTGCCGCCGAGGGCGTTCAGCCGCTCCGGGCGGTTCAGTGTGATTATGGCCAGGTGGCCGTTCTTCTCGTACAGGACGTCCTTGCGCTGCATCGTCATCTTCCTATCTCGCCGCCATTGCGGGCGGTTTGGCTGCACTGCCGTCCTGCTCCAGACAGCGGAAGGCCACGCCGACGACCCCCGGGCCGGAATGGGCGCCCATCACCGGCGTGAACTGCGTGATGAGCATATCCCGGCAGGTGAAGCGCCGCTTGATCTGCGCCGCGAACTCCTCAGCCTCTTGCAGCGCATCCGCGTGCATCACGATGGCCCTGATCGGCGCGCGATCCGGGTTGCGTCTGCCCATCAAGGCCAGCATCTTGTTCATCGCGTTCTTTTTCGTCCGGGCCTGGGAGAGCCTGTCCACCCGCCCGTAGTAGGCCGTTAGGATCGGCTTGAAGCCGATCAGGTCGCCCAGCCAGGCGGCGGCCTTCGGCACGTGCCCTCCTTTGGCCAGGTATTCCAGCGTATCCAGCGCCGCGAAGAAGTGTATCTTGGGCGCAAGGCCCTCCACATACGCCGCCATCTCCTCCAGCGTCCGCCCCTCCTTCGCCGCAAGCGCCGCCTCGATCGCCACCAGGCCCTGGCCGGAGGCCACGGCCGGCGCCGCAACCGACATAATACGCGCGCCGGGCAGGTCCTCCTCCGCCAGGGTTATCGCCTGCTTGGAAACGTTGTGGGTGGAGCTCAGCTCAACGGGCAGCGTGATGCAGAGCACCGCTTCCGCGCGCCTGGCGGCCCGGGCGTATGCCTCCAGGAACCGCCCAGGCGAAGGGGCCGAAGTCGTCGGAGGCTTTCTCGCATTCCGAAGGAGGGCGTAGAAGTCTCCCGGCGGGTCAATCCCATCGCGGTAGACCTTTCCCTCAAAGGCCAGCTCCGTCGGCGCGATCTCGATGCCGTACCGCTCGGCAAGCTCAGGCGTGAGGCAGGCCGTGCTATCCGTGACGATGGCGACTCTTTGCATAGCACCAGAGATTGTAGGGAGTCGCCACTGGCCCGGCAAGGGCGAGCGGCAACCGGCAGCATCGGGCGCGGAGGTTGCGGCTCTCCTATCCCTTTGCTACCCTCACGCCACATACGCCATGGGAGCGCCGCGTGTCTCTGCGCGATAAGGTCATCATCGAAGTTGGGCTGAACGAGAATCAGCCGCGCTCCGCAAACCCACACATCGCCTACAGCCCCGAAGAACTCGCCAGGGACGCGCTCGCCTGCTCTAGCGCCGGAGCGGCAGTGGTCCACTACCACGGCCGCGACCCCGTCACCGGCGCGGCGAAGAACAGCGACCCCGCGCTCACCAGCCAGGCCCAGCGCCTCATCGCCGCGCGGACGCCCCTGGTCGCCTATCCCACTTACGCCTCCGAACGCCGCGTCCTCGATCACTATGACATCGGCGAACCGGCGAAAGAGCGCTACCGCCACATCGTCGAGGGCGTGGAGAGCGGCGTCCCCTTCGAGCTTGCCCCTGTGGATCTGGGCGCGGCGGACGCCAATGCCCGCCGCAACACCCAGACCGGCGGGTGGACGCCCTCCACCGGCCTGCTCATGAACACCGGCGAAGACCACCGATGGCTCACGAGCTTTTGCCGGCGGCACAACCTCAAGATGAGCTTCGGCGCCTTCGATACGGGACACCTGCGCAACCTCCGCAACCTCGCCGATATGGCCTGGGCCGGAGCGCCGCCCTTTGTGGTGAAGTTCTTCCTCCGCCCCATGGACGCCACGCCCCAGACCCTCTTCTTCTACCGTGATCGCCTCGCCGAGCTCTTCCACAATGAAGCGCTTGTCTGGTCGCCCCTCACCTACGGCGGGAACCAGTTCCCTCTCAACCTCCAGGCGCTCACCTTGGGCGGCCACATCCGCATCGGCATCGGCGATTACCACTACGCCGAATGGGGCCACCCGACCAACGCCGCCCTGGTGGAGCGCGTCGTGGCGATGGCGCGCGCCCTGGGCCGCGAACCCGCGACGCCCGACGAGGCGCGCGCTATCATGGGCATGCCCCCAGCGCCGAAAGCCGGGCAAAGGACGTAACGATGGCCACCGCCATGGATCCCGCCGCTATCGCCGATTACCTGCGCAGCCAGCGCACCATCATCCTTTCGACGACGAAGAAGGACGGCGCGCCGGCGGCCCACGCCCTCTGGTTCGTCTACCTAGACGGCGCCGTCTACTTCAACATCCAGACGAAGAGCTTCAAGTACAAGAACATCCAGCACGATAACCGCGTCGCCTGCCTGGTGGAAAGCGGCGAGCGTTACCTCGACCTCAAGGGCGTGATGATCCAGGGCCGTTGCACGCCCGTGACTGACCCCGCCGAGCGCGATCGCTACGAAGCGGCGCGGCAGGAAAAGAACGCTCGCATCGGCGACGGCATGGACGGCATGCCCCAGTGGTTCCACGGCAACCGCCAGCAGCGCCTTGACCGTGGCGACCGCATCCTTCTCAAAGTCCCCCTGGAGAAAGTCACCACCTGGGACTTCTCCAGAGTCGCCGACTACTACAAGGCGCGGGCCGGCGGCAAACCGCAGCCGTGAGCTACGGCTTACGAGGCATCCACGACTCCCTCCGCCGCCAGGTTCGCAATCTCGTCCCCGGTCATCCCCAGGAAATCGCCCAGGACAAGGGCGTTATGCTGTCCGATCATCGGCCCAGGCGTTCGCAGGCTCCCCGGCGATCCGCTCAGCCTGAACTGCGTCGCGACGTACGGCATCGCGCCGCACTCGGGGTGCTGGAGCCATCGGAAGTGGCGATGGTGCGCCAGCTGCGGGTCCTCCCATAGGTCAGAGGCCTTCTGCGCCGCGCCAGCGGGCACGCCCGCCGCCTGCAGAAGCCTCATCGCCTCATGGCGGTCATAGCCCTGCGTCCACGCCGCGATCGCCGCATCAATCCCCGCCGCTCCCGCCCTGCGGCCGGCCGCGGTCGCCAGCGCCGGGTCGTCCGCAAGGTCTATCCTCCCTATCGCTCTCGTCAGTGATTTCCACTCTTCCGCCGTCGTCACCGCGATGGCGACCCACGAGCCGCCGCCTTGGTACGTTGTCTTCTCCTTGCAGGGGTACACCCCGTGCGGCGCATAGTCGCTATCGGCATTTCCCTGCCGCTTCGCGATGCGCCCGTTCACGTCGCAGTCCAAGAGCGTCGGGGCCAGGTACTGGAGCGCGCACTCAACCTGTGATTGATCGAGATACTGGCCCCGGCCCGTCCGCTGGCGGTGCATGAGCGCCGCGATGACCGCCACGGCGGCCAAGGGCGGATTGACGAAGTCTGTGTAGGCCCCGTACGGGCCTTCCGGCATGCGATCGGGCCAGCCCGTCAGATAGTCGAAGCCCGCGATGGCCGATGCGTGGACGCCATAGCCCTTGAACCCGGCATGGGGGCCGCTCTGCCCAAGCTGGCTCGTGCTGAGATAGATGATGTCCGGGCGAAGTCGCCGAGCACTGGCATAGTCCAAGCCCCACTGCGCCATCGTCCCCGGGCTGAACGATTCCACCAGCACGTCCGGGCCCCACTCGCGCACCAGGCGCTTCACCACCTCCCGCGCCTCCGGCTTCGCCAGGTTCAGCCCAAGGCCCAGCTTATTCGCATTCCAGTTCGCCGAAAAGGCGCCGCGATTGATGCCCGGCTTTCCATCCTTGAACGGCACGATCATGCGCGAGACATCGGGCCGCGCCGCCGATTCCACGCGGATTACCGTGGCGCCGTAGTCCGCGAAGTAGCGCGTTGTGATGGGCCCAACGGCCACCCACGAAAGATCGAGGATGCGCAGGCCGGCGAAGGTCGCGTCCCCGGGTGTGCGGCTTGTCGCCGGGCGGCGGGTCTTACGCGCTGCCAACGGCCCCAGCACCTCGCGATTGTGCTCGCCCAGCCTCGGCGCGCGGCGGCGCAGGCTCAGCGGGGTCGCGCTGAGGCGCATCCACGGCCCTGGGAAACGCGCCGGCTTTCCGCCGGTATCGAGCGCGGCCCAGAAGCCCCGCTTCGCCAGGTGCGGGCTCTCCAGGATGTCTCGCGCCGTGTTGCAGGGAGCGAGCATGATGCCGTCGCGGACGGCCCGCTCGAAAAGCTCCGCCTTCGCCTTGGTCTTGAGGAAGCGCCGCGCCAGCTCGCGCGCCTCCTCGAACTCCTGCCGCTCGGGACCCCTGGTCTCCTGGACGGCCCAGGTGTCCCACGACCGCCAGTCGCGCACGAGCATCGCCTTCGGCGCAAAGCCCTCCTCCACCATCCATCGCACCAGGTATCCCGTCGAGTTGCCGTATGCCGCCCCGCCCGCGATGGCGACGTTCACATGGCCGTCTTTGCACGCCTCCGTGATCTTCGCCGCGCCGCGCATATTCGTCCCGCGCACATAGTTCACCCCCTGCATCGGCGGGAAGGCCCAGGCGTTGAAGGTTGTCCACTCCACCGCCTCCTGCATCGAGACATCAATACGCTGACCGCGCCCGGTGCGCTCCCTGTGCCACAGCGCCGCCATCACCCCTGCGGCCGCCTGCGCCCCGGCGTGCAGCTCCGCCTGGTGCATCGCCACCCGCACCGGCGGCCTGTCCAGGTCGCCGGCGAGAAAGGTGGCGCCGCCCATGGACCAGAGCGTCAGGTCGGTGGCCTTATATCCGGCGTAGGGCCCATCCCGGCCGAAGGGCGATACGGAGACGGCGATGAGCCTTGAGTTGACGCGCTGAAGCTCCTCATGGCCCAGGCCCAGTCGCGCCATATGCCCTGGGGGAAATGACTCCACGAGCACATCGGCGGTTGCGACGAGACGGAGGAATGCGCCGCGCCCCTTCGCGCTTGCGATGTCCAGGCTGACGCCGCGCTTGTTGGCGCAATAGGCCAGCCAGAAGAGGCTCTTCTCCAGGTGGGGCTTATCGCCGGCAAATGGCCCTCGGCCCCTGGTCGCGCTGCCATCCGGCGGCTCCACCTTGATGACATCGGCGCCCAGATCGGCCAGGAGGCGACCGGCCCAGTTGACGCCGCCCTCCGTCAGGTCGAGGATGCGGTAGCGAGCCGGCGGCCCTTCGTTCGACCCATCGCCCATCGGCCTTCTCCTCTCTTAGCTTTCTCCCTGGGCCGGAGCCGTCGCCAGGACGCGCTCCGCCGCCTCTTTCCCCTGGCGCACGCAATCGGGCAGGCCCACGCCGTGGAAGGCCGCGCCCGTCAGCGCCACATCGGGATGCGCCGCCAGGGCCTTCTGCACGCTGTCTATCCAGGCCAGGTGGCCGACATGGTACTGCGGCATCGCGCGCACCCAGCGGTGGACCCAGGTCTTCTCAGGCTCGCCCTGGATACTCAGGAGCGGCCGCAGGGCTTCCGCCACGGAGCGGACCAGGGTCGCATCGTCCTGCCGCATGAACGAATCGTCGCCGCTCCACCCGGCAAAGGCCCGAAGGAGCGCATAGCCCTCCGGCGCGCGGCCCGCCCACTTTGCGGACGACCATGTGCAGGCGGTGAAGGGCTGCCGCTCCGACCGCGCCATGATAAAGCCGCTCCCGTTAAGAGGATGCGCCACAGCCGATCGCTTGAAGGCGAGCGTCACGCTGGCGGTTGAGGCATATCCCAGCTTGTCCAGAAGGGCGGAGGCCTGGGGCGCAAGCTCCAAAAGTATCTGAGCCGAGGCGTAGGCCGGAGTGGTGAGGACGATGCTTTCAGCGGTGAGCTGTTCGCCCTTATCCAGGGTGAGGAGGTAGCTTGGCCCAGGTTTGGTGAGACGCATCACGCGCCTCCCGGTGATGATGCGCACCGAGGCAAGTCGCTGTGCGATGGCACCCGTAAGGGCGGCGGCGCCTCCGGCGAAGGTGACAAAGGGGCTGACGCGCTTGGTGTGTGGCACGGGCGGCGCCTCTTTCCTCAGCGCCCGGGCGATGCTCCCGTACTTGCACTCCCACGCCACCAGGTTCGGGAAGAGCGCCTGCATGCTGAGCCGTTCGCCATCGCCGGCGTGGATGCCCGCCATGAGGGGTTCGCCCAGGCGGTCGGCCCACTGGCGGCCAAGGCGGCGCGTCAGGAATCGCCTGAGCGATTCATCGTCTTGGGACCTTCGCCCCGGGCGCAGCGGCTCCAGGGAGGCCCGCGCCTTCCCGGCGAAGGAGAGAAAGGAGGCCTTCCAGAGGGCCGATGGCCGCACGGGGACGAGCCCCAGCAGTCCCTCGGGGATCTCGTGGAGGGCGCCGCGATAGAGGAGGTAGACCTGGCTCACCGTGGGGCGCACGACCTCTCCCTCGATGCCGAGCTCCCGCGCCAGGTTGAGCGCCCAGGGCTTCTGCGCCAGGAACGACTCGGGGCCTCCTTCGACGAGGAAGCCGCCTCCGCGCTCGGTCAGCACCTTGCCGCCGAGTCGCGATTCCGACTCCACGAGGGTGACATCGAGGGACGCGCCCCCTTGCTGGAGGTACCACGCCGCCGAAAGTCCCGTGATGCCGCCGCCGACGACAACGACCGAGCGTCGCTTCTGCATAGGGCGTCTATTCTAATCGCACGGCGATAACGCAGGGACAGATAGACCTCTTCCTCCTAGCTCTGTTCCTTCAATGGAGCAACCCCCTTCCAAAATGGATGACAGGTCGCTCTTGACACCACTGCCTATTCTGCATAGTATTGTCTCGTAAGCACAAAAAGCTTACGCCTTCGCCAGGACAGAGAGCCGGGGAGGCGGACCGATCGTCGGGGACGCGCGCGTGCGCCTCCGGCTCGTCGGGACGCCTCCCTTTCTTTTTGCCCCGCCGTCGGGAGCGATCCCGATGGTGTCTGTTCGCAGCGTGCGTGCACGTTGCGAGCTACCGCAGGCGGCCCGGGTGCGTCGAGCGCCCCGAAGCGCAAGGGGCGATCGTCGCACCGAACCATAACGCGCAGGCACAAGGAGCAAGAGGAACAACGATCGAAGTGGAATCGGACGGCCCTGCTCGAACGTGACGGCCCCCGCGGGTCCCT
>VGPF01000050.1 GCA_016875535.1 Chloroflexota bacterium | reverse complement strand
GCTGCGCCAAGGAGTGCGCCAGCACCTTGGCGGCTACGGCGCCGACGTCGCCTCGGGCCTTGTCCTGCGCCATGACCACGGCAGCCAGTACATGAGCGACCACTTCCAAGACGAGCTCCGCTTCCTGCGGATTGCCTCCAGTCCCGCTTTCGTGCGGGAGCCGGAGGGCAATGGCTGCGTGGAGCGGTTCCTCCGCACCCTCAAGGAGCAACTGCTCCGGGTGCGAACCTTTGAGACCGTGGAGGAGCTGCGCCTCGCGCTCCTTGCCTTCAAGGAGCGGTACAACCGGGAGTGGCTCGTCGAGCGCCATCGCTACGCGACGCCAGAGCAAGCACGCCGTCAGTTGCTCGCTTGCCCTGTGGTTGCCGCATGAATACAATCACATCACTGTCCAAGAAATCAGGGGCGGTACAGGGCTAGCTTGACCTTCGTTCCTCTGAACATTGATGTAGCTAACGAAGTGCGTCTGAAGTCTCTGCTCCCTGAAATCTGACTGGATGCGATGTCGGTGAGGTTTATCGCATCGCACGCTGTCACATCGCCCCAAATTGAGCGCTTGAGGATAAGCAATCGTTTGTCCGTGAGGCCGATAGTCTTAAGCTTCATGTAGTACTTCATCCAAACAAACATCACAATGAGGATGAGCATTAATGAGATCCAGCTGTACTCTTCGGGAATCAGAAATGAAATCATCATATTAACTGCCAGGAGGACAAGGGCAGCAGCTAACGAGTTGTTGTATCCCGAGATGTATATTGGGATGCTTTCCTCCGGGAGCGTATAGCGAGCTAAGGACTCCTTGGCCTCTTCATCAGTGAGCACCAAGCGCATAGTCTAATACCCTCCAGGCAAATCTTGGCTGATGTGTGATTCTAATGCGATTTGCCTAATTGCGTTAGTATAGGCGTCACGTCCAGGGGGTTCCGCATGTCCATCCTCACCAACAAAGTCGCCATCGTTGCAGGCAGCAGCCGGGGCATCGGCAAGGCCATCGCCATGGCCTACGCCAAAGAGGGCGCCAAGGTCGCCGTCGTCGCCCGTTCGGAGAGCGAAGGGAAGCTCCCCGGCACCATCTACGCCACCGCCGAGGAGATCACCAAGGCCGGGGGCATCGCCATCGGCGTCCCCACCGATATCACGAGCGAGGAGAGCGTCGCCGCCATGGTGAAGCGCGTGGAGGCCGAGCTCGGCCCGGTGGACATCCTCTGCAACAGCGCCGCCGTCATCTTCTATGAGCGCCTGGCGGAGACCACCCTCAAGCGCTGGAACCTCATCTTCAACGTGAACGTCACCGGCGCCTTCATCCTCACCAAGGCCGTCATCCCGGGGATGGTCGCCCGCAAGAGCGGCGCCATCATCCACCTCACCTCCAGCGGCGCCGTCGGCGCGCGCAAGGGCGGCAACGCCTATGGCTCCACCAAGGCGGCGTTGGAGCGCATGTGCAAGGGCTTTGCCGTGGAGCTGAAAGAGCACAACATCGCCGTCAACTGCCTCGATCCCGGCCCCATCCGCACGGAAGGGGCCGTCCTCACGCGCGGCCCCAGCGCCGATTGGTCCGGCTGGGGCGAATCGGCGGAGGTCATCCCCTCCGCTCTGCACCTGGCCGTCCAGACCCCCGCCTCCATGACCGGCCAGGTCCTCCGCCGCATCGAATACAACGCCAAGAACGCGTAGGGGCGCGGGGCACGCGCCCTGCGGGGCACGCGCCCTCCTCCATCAATCCCGCTCCGGGTTGCTTAGCAAGATCCGCGCCCCGTAGGCCGAGCGCGGGTGGATCGTCAGCCGCGGCACGCGCTCCTTGAGCACCGCCACGCCGCGCGTCAGCAGCTCCTTCCTCGCCGACTCCATATCGTTCACCACCAGGCAGAAGGAGTGGATGCTCGCCCCCTGGCGCGCCAGCACCGCCGTCAGCACCTGGTCGCCCCGCTTGGGGTGCAGCAGAGAGAGCGTCAGGCCGCCCAGCTTGTGCTGCTGCGTCTCGGCATAGTCGCCCTCGTTGAGGTTCCCGGTCACTCTGCCGCCCATCGCCTTGGTGATGACTGCGCTTGCCTCGCGGATATCGTCCACCAGCAGGGAGAACGACCCAACGCCTTGAATGCCGACGGCATTCCTCCCCGGCCGCTCTGCCGCCTTCGGCTCCAGCCGCCGGATCACCGCCTCCGGCGCAAGGTCCGTGAACTCCCACACCATCTCGTGCATCCCGCGGATCTCCACGGCAAGGTAGTTCGCCCGCTCCGCGACGACCCTCTTGATGTGCGGCTTGAGCGCGCGACCTAGGGCCTTCACCTCTTCAACCGTGAAACACATGGAAGGGAAGTAGCCGCCGTAGCGCTCGATATACTCCCCCACGGTCCCGCCTGCAGGCTGCACCGGCACCACCTCCACGTAGAAATGGCCGATGCGGATCACCTGCGACTCCCGCCTGTGGGGCTCCAGCCGCGCGCGGAAGCCCTCCGCGATATCGAACATGCGGAGGTAGAGCGCCGCCGTGGCCGCAACATCGGCGGTGGCGTGGGTCATGAAGAGCGCGCGACGGATGCTCATGGCCTCTCTTGCCCTGTTCCCTTACTCGATGACCACATCGAGGGTCTGCACCCTGGCCGGCGGCGAGTTCGGCTCGAAGGGGCGCACATACTCAAGCATGATGGCCGTCCGACCCTTCGCCACAGCCTTGAACGTCCAGGCCTCCCTGCCCCCTGCGCCGATCAGCGGCGTTGCGGGCGGCTCGTAGATGGAGCCCACCAGCGTCACGAGCCGCTCATCCGGCGGGCGGGCAAGCCGCCAGCTATAGCCCGTCGTCCTGTTGGAATCCAGGCGGAAGGTGAACTGCTCACCCGCCTTAGCCTGGAGCGTGACGGTCGGCAGGGCGGTCGTCTGTGGCGAAAGGGTGGCCGTCGGCGTAGGCGAGACCGTCGGCACGGCCGTTGCCGTCGGCGGCTCCTCCTCGGAGCAGGCCGTCATTACCGTCATCGCGATACCCAGCAGCGGAACGATCAGTCTCCTGCTCATGGCCCTTCCCCTCCTTGCTCCACTTCCAAATCTATCCGAAGATCTGTGCCATCTGAGGAAAAAACCTCCCCGCCCCGCTCACGCCGCCAGCGTGCTCCCCTGGGGCCGCTGGGGCTTCTTGGCCCAGAACATCAGGAGCATGCTCACCATAGCGCAGCCGATGAAGCTGTAGAAGGCGATATCGTAGCTTCCCGTCGAATCGAAGATCTCGCCCGCATAGACCGCGCCCAGCAGCGCGCCGCTCGTCACCAGGAACGTGGAGGCCCCGCTGATGCGCCCAAAGGCCTTCCGCCCGAAGTAATCGGCCCGCAGGGCCAGCATCATGCTCGCGCCGCTGCCGCCCCACGCGATGGCGTAGAGCACGATGAAGAGGTAGAGGTGCCACATCTCCGTCGCCATTACGATCACCACCATGGAGGCTCCAAGGAGTCCTCCCATCAGACCGATGACCACGTTCTTGGGGTACTTGTCCGCAACGGCCCCTGCGATCAGCCGCGCCGAAATCATCACCACGCCGAAGATGCCGAGGAGCGAAGCCCCTGCGCTCTCCGAAAAGCCCTTGGATTTCACCATTGGGATCATCTGTGACGTCATAGCCAGCAGCACAAAGCCTCGAAGCATAAAGGAGCCGGACACCAGCCAGAAGGTCCTTGTGCGAAGGACCTCCCGGAACGTGAAGCCCTCTTGCCGCGACCGCGCCAGCGCCTCTTTGTCTTCCTTCGCCACCGGCGCGCCGTCCGGCAGCTGGCCGTAGTCCTCCGGCCTGGGCCGCACGATGAGCGCCAGCGCCGTCCCCGCCACCCATACCGTCACCGCGATGACCACTGCCGCCGTCCGCCATCCATGCTCGTCAATCACCCACTGGATGGGCCGCACCACAAAGCCGCCCAGCCCGTAACCGCACATCGCGATAGCCAGCGCGATGCTCCGCCGCTTGAAGAACCAGTTGGCGATGGCGCTGTTCGGCGGCAGGAAGGTCGCGGCATTCACGAATGCGGCGATGAAGACGACATAAAAGATGCCGAGGACGAGGATGGACTGGGCCGTGCTCAGGAGGAGGAAGCCGAGCCCGAGCGCCGCCACACCGAACAGCATCAGCCTCCGCGGGCCGACCTTATCCAGGAAGTAGCCGAAGATGGGGCCCGTCACTGCCTCTGAGAAGGTGCCGATGGAAATCATCAGCGCCATGGCGCCGCGGGTTACCCCGAACTCCCGCTCCAGCGGCAGGAAGAAGGCCGTGAAGCCGAGGGTGTACGTCCCGCCTGCGATGGCCGCAACGCCCAGCGCCGCCAGGACGATCCACCAGCCGTAGAAGATGCGAACGCCCAAGATGCGGACGCCCGGCTGCGCCGGTGCTTGCTCTTGGGCTGGTGTGGTCAAAGCTCTGCTTCTGCGCCTTGGGTGCGGCTGAGGCGGCATCCTGTGGAGAGGGCGCAGGCGAGAATAGCATGGCCCCTGGGGAGCGTCAAAGCGATTTCGTCGTAACCGCCTCCGGCGGCAGCGCGGGCCGCTGGGCGCCGATGATGGCAAAGGTCGCCAGCACCACCGCGCCCACAAAGGTGTAGAGCGCGATGGTGTACGTCCCCGTCGCGTCATGCACTTGCCCGGCGAAGATCGTCCCCATCAGCGTCAGCCCCGCCACCGCCAGCTGCATCGCGCCTGTGATCTTCCCCAGGTGCCTTCGCCCGAAGTACTCCGCCCGGATCGCCTGGACCATCCCGCCGCCGCTTCCTCCCCAGGCGAAGCCGTAGAGCGCCGCCGCGACCCGCATCTGCCAGAGCTCAGACCAGACGGCGAACATCACCAGCGCCGCGATCAGGAAGCCGCCTGAAATGCCGACGAGGAGGTTCTTGGAGTAGTGGTCGCCCAAATAGCCGACGATGAGCCGCCCCGTGACGGCCATGAGGCCGAAGATGGTGAGCAGCCCCGCCGCCGTCTGCTCTGTGATCCCCTTGGTCACCATCATGGGGATGAAGTGGAAGCCCAGGGCCGCCACCGCGAAGTCCCGGAGCGCAAAGGTGAGCGTGATCCGCCAGAAGGCCTGGGTGCGCACCGCGTCCCGCACGGTGAAGCCTTCCACCTCTCGCTGGAACTGCCGCTCCTCGCCGGGCGTGCCGCTCCGCCTCGCCTCGCCGTCCGGCAGGTAGCCGTACCGCTCCGGACGGCCGCGAAAGAGCATAGCGAGCGGATAGCCCGCGCCGAAGAGGATGCAGCCCAGGACGACCGCCGCCGTCCGCCACCCGTACTGGTCAATAAGGAACTGGTCCAGCCTGACCACCACGCCGCCCAGCGCAAAGCCGCTGGCCGCGATCGCCAGGGCCAGGCCGCGCTTCCGCACGAACCAGTAGGCCACGGCGTTCGTGGGGCACAGGGCGAAGCCGGCGTAACAGCCGATGGCCACCGGTATCGCCAGGTAGCAGGCGAAGGCGATGGGCGATTGGGCTGTGCTCAGCAGGATGAAGCCCGCGCCGCCGGTGGTGACGCAGGCCGCCATCACCTTCTGCGCCCCGTAGCGGTCCACCGCATGTCCCATGAACGGGCCGGTCACCGCCTCAACGATGATAGCTGCCGAAATGATGAACGAAAGCTGTCCGTGGCTCAGGTCGAACTCACGCTCCACGGGAAGGAAGAAGGAGGTGAACCCCTGTTAGTAGAAGCCCGCGGCCAGGGCTCCGGCCACCGTCGCGCCCAAGGCCATCCACCATCCGTAAAAGATCGGGCGGCCGAAGATGCGCACACCCGCTTGGGGCGGCGCTGGATCGTGCGTAGTCGTAACGGCGGCCTTTCGCGCAAAAGGCGGAGGGGGTTCTGTGTTGACGGGGGAAGCATAGCATCGCCCCTTTCGGCGGGTCAAAAGCTCCCGGCGTTGCGCGTGGACACCCCCAGGTGCCGCATATACAATGGAGCGGCGGTCACCCACACCCGGAGAGCAAGGAGCGTTCCGTCACGCCATGCACCACACCATCGCCTTCATCGGCGGCACCGGCCCGGAGGGCCTGGGCCTGGCCGTCCGCTTCGCCCACGCCGGCGATACCGTCATCATCGGCTCCCGCAAGATTGAGCGCGCCCAGGAGGCCGCCGAGACCATCAAGAAGTCCGTCCCCCACGCCAAGGCCCAGGGCATGGAGAACGATGCCGCCGCCCGCGCCGCCGATATCGTCATGATCACCGTCCCCTTCTCCGGCCAGAAGGACACCTTGGAGCAGCTGCGCGAGGCCATCGGCGAGAAGATCGTCGTGGACACCGTCGTTCCGCTCCAGTTCGAAAAGGGGAAGATCCGTGCCCTCATCCTGGAGGAGGGCTCCGCCACCCAGCAGGCGCAGAAGCTCCTTCCCAACGCCAAAGTCGTCGGCGCCTTCCACAACCTCAGCGCCCATGACCTGGCCAAGGTGGATCACGATATGGGGTCGGACGTTGTCGTCTGCGGCGATCACCCGGAGGCGAAGAAAACCGTCATGGCCCTGGCCCACAAGATCAAGGGCGTCCGCGCCGTGGATGCCGGTGGCCTGGAGACCGCCCGCTACATCGAGGACATCACCGCCCTGCTGCTCAACATCAACAAGATCTACAAGGCCCACTCCAGCATCAAGATCGTCGGCGTCTAACCTCCGCTCGCACGTCTCTATCTGTGTCATCCGAGCATAAATCTATCCGATAATCTGTGTAATCTGTGGATATACCTCTGAGGACTCCCCATTCCTATGCCTCCTGAGATCCGCATCATCGGCATCGAAGGCCTCCCCGAGATCCGCCCCGGCGATCCGCTCGCCAAGATGCTCGTGGATGCCGCCAAGCGCCAGAAGACGCCCCCCCAGAGCGGCGATATCCTCGTCATCACCCAAAAGGTCGTCTCCAAGGCCGAGGGCCGCCTCGTCAAGCTGGAGGATATCGAACCCTCCGGCTTCGCCAAATCCATCGCCGCCACCTACCAGAAAGACCCCCGCCAGATGGAGCTCATCCTCCGGGAGAGCAAGCGCATCGTCCGCATGGACATGGGCATCCTCATCACGGAGACCAAGCACGGCTTCATCTGCGCCAACGGCGGCATAGACACCTCCAATCTGGAGACCTCCGGCTACGCCGCCCTCCTCCCGGAGGACTCGGACAAGTCCGCCCTCGCCATCAAGCGCGCCGTGAAGCGGCTCGCCGATGCCGAAGTCGCCGTCATCATCTCGGACACCTTCGGCCGCCCCTGGCGCGAGGGCTGCACCAACGTCGCCATCGGCGTCGCCGGCATCCTCCCCCTGATTGATTATCGGGGGCAGAAGGACCCCACCGGCTATCTCATGCGCGCCAGCATCCTGGCCGTGGCCGATGAGCTCGCCTCCGCCACCGAGCCCATCATGGGCAAGCTCAACCGCATCCCGGCCGCCATCGTCCGCGGCTACGATTACCCCAAAGGAAACGGCACCTCCCGCTCCCTCGTCCGCGATCCCACGCATGACATGTTCCGGTAGCGAGAGTCCGAGCACTCTTTTCCCTCGATGGGAGAGATCCTGTGTTGAGTCTGCCGAAGCGAACTCGAGCGCAGCCCGAGAGGAGAGGGTGACGATACAAATGCCCACCCCCGCCAAACCCTGGGCCGCAAGCGCATACGACCGCTCCTTCTCCTTCGTCGCCAACTATGGCCGCGATCTCTTGCCCCTGCTGGAGGCCAAGCCCGGCGAGCGCATCCTCGATCTCGGCTGCGGCACCGGCACGCTCACCGCTGAGATCGCCGCATCCGGCGCGAAGGTCATCGGCCTCGATGCCGATGCCGCCATGCTCAAAGCCGCGCGCAAGGCCCATCCCGGCATCACCTTCCTCAAGGGCGATGCCCAGAGCCTCGCCCTTACCATGCGCCAACTTGCTGAGGCGCAGCTCTCCTCTTTCACACCTCTCCCTCGGCGGGAGAGGAACTCGCATAGCGAGAGGAGAGGGGGATCGACCGTCCTACCCGAGGACGGCCCCTTCGACGCCGTCTTCTCCAACGCCGCGCTCCACTGGATGCTCAGGCCCAGGGCCGTCGTGCGCGGCGTCGCCCGGGCGCTCAAGCCCGGCGGCCGCTTCGTGGCCGAGATGGGCGGCTACCGCAACATCGGCGCGATAGCCGAGGCCTCCATTGCCGCCCTGCGCAGGGAGGGCATCCGCGCCAAGGTCTCCGACTTCTGGTACTTCCCCACGGTTGGGGAGTACACATCGCTCCTGGAATCGGAGGGCTTCACCGTGCGCTTCGCCGCCTACTTCGACCGCATGACTCCCCTGGAAGGAGGCCGCGACGGCATGCGCCGGTGGCTCCAGATCTTAGGCACGCCGCTGCTGGACCGCGCGCCCGCAGGCCGCAGAGAGGCCGTCATCGCCGCTGTCGAGCGCGCCACCCGCGCCGAGCTCCTCTTCGATGGCCGGTGGCACGCCGATTACCGCCGCCTGCGCTTTGTGGCGGTGAAGGGCTGACCCACTGCTATTTCCTCTCCCCACCGTGCTCCCGGCGGTTCCTGACGTGCTCTCATCCCCCCTCTTACACGCTGTCTCCATCAGTGGCATCCGTGAACGATGCCCTTTCCTTCCTCGATTCACTTGACGACCCGCGCTACAATTTTGCCACTTGTTCCCCAGGAAGCAGTTGGAGGCCATCATGCCCCGTGCAACGCTGTCCCATTCCGCCAAGATCCGCGCCAAGCTCAACCACCCCGTCGTGGACTCCGATGGCCACCTCTTCGAGCTGATGCCTGTCTTCCTCGACTATCTGAAGGATGTCGGCGGCGGCGATATGGTGAAGCGCTACACAGGTCGCGCCGAGATGCGGCGCTTCGCCTCCCTCTCCTTCGCCGAGCGCATGGATGAAGGCGCGGCCCTCTACCCCTGGTGGGTCATCCCCACGCGCAACACCCTGGATCGCGCCACCGCCTCGCTTCCCAAGCTCCTCAATGCGCGCATGGACGAGATGGGGCTCGATTTCTGCGTCCTCTACCCCACCATCGGCACGGACTTCCATGAGATACGCGATGCCGAAGTTCGGCAGGCTGCCTGCCGCGCCCTCAACCGGTACCTTGCCGATCTCTACGGCCCCTATAGCTACCGCATGACGCCCGCGGCGGCCATACCCATGCATACGCCCCAGGAGGCCATCGCCGAGATGGAGTTCGTGACCAAAAAGCTGAAGCTCAAGGCGGCGATGATCGGCGGCTGGGTGCGCCGTCCCATCCCCAAGCCCCACCGGGAGAACAGCAAGCTCGATGGTTATGCCGATGATGTGGACACCTTCGGCGTGGACAGCCCGTACGATTACGACCCCGTCTGGGCCAAGTCCATCGAGCTTGGCCTGGCCTTCGGCGCCCACGGCGGCGGCATGGGCATCGGCTTCCGGCGCTCCCGGTGGAACTACATGTTCAACCACATCGGCCACTTCGCCGAAGGGGGTCAGGCCTTCTGCAAGTCCCTCTTCTTCAGCGGCGTTACCCGGCGCTTCCCCAAGTTCAAGGTCGCCCTGCTGGAGTGCGGCGTCGGCTGGGGGAGCGATGTCTATGCCGGCATCGTCTCCCGGTGGAAGAAGCGCAACGCCAAGGCCGTCCACAACATGGACCCGGCCATGCTCGATCGGGAGCGCTACGTGGACCTCCTGGCCCGCTACGCCGAAGGACGCATCGCCGACCGGCTGGAAGATATCAGCGCCTCCATCACCAGAGGCCAGACGCCTCCCGATGGCAACCCGGACGATTGGTCGCGCTGCAACGTCCGCCGCGCCGAGGATATCCGCGACCTCTTCATCCCCCACTTCTACTTCGGCTGCGAGGCGGACGACGCCATGAACTCCATCGCCTTCAACACCAAGGTCAACCCCTTCGGCGCGCGGCTCAACGCCATGCTCAGCTCCGATATCGGCCACTGGGACGTCCCCGATATGCGCGAGGTACTAGCCGAAGCCTGGGAGCTGGTGGAGGACGACCACATCACTGAGCGCGACTTCCGTGACTTCGTCTTCGGCAACCCGGTGGGGCTCTATGGAAGCCTTAACCCGGACTTCTTCAAGGGCACCATTGTGGAGAAGGCCGCCGCCAAACAGCTTGCCTCCTCGCGCAGATAGGTGCGCATCCTTCGCTGCAGGAGGAATCCCTCTCCGGAAATGCAAGAGGAGCGGCGGATGCCGCTCCTCTTGGCCCCCTCACCGATCTTGTGCTTCGCCTCTATGCGCGGTGTACCGCCGGCGCGCTGGGACGAATCCCTGGCGCCGCCTGCACGAACGCCGCGCTGAAGCGGATGATTCGATCGAATCCCTTACCCAGCGATCTTTCACTCTTTGCCGTCTCGTCGTCTGCCACCCATTGCAGCATCGCGCAAGCCCCCTTCGCGAATCGTTCTGTGTGGCTGGTAAACCGGATGCGCGGCCCCCTGGCCGCGCATCGTTGCTCATATCTGCGTGCTATCTCCGGGCGCTGGCCGCGGTGCTCGTCACGTTCCCCAGGTTCTTTCGATGCTCTTCCGCTTTCTTGCGGGCCTCTTCGGCGCGCTGCCTCGCCTGCTCCTGGAGCTGCTTGACCTTCGCCTCAACCTCGGCCTTCTTTGCCTCACGCTCTTTCAGCTGGGCGGCCTTCTTGGTCTCAAGCTCCCGCTGCTTTTCAGCGCGTTCCTTCTCCTGCTCAAGCCGCTTTCCCTCGCGCTCGTCTTCCTTGTCCTTCCGCTCGTTGACCACGATGACCCACTTCGCGACGCCGTTCACCGTGATGATGATGACCCGATCGCCGATCTCGATATTGCGGAAGTGCTTGCGGAACTCCTCCAGGTGCGCATCCGCGTCCGGGCGGAAGGCGTAGACCACAGGGTCGCCGCCGCCGTTCGGCTTGATCTGGAGCTCGTTATCGCCGATGCGCAGCACAGTGCCGGGATGCGCGCCGACGATGAGCCGCTCATTGGCCGCCGTGAGGAAGCGCAGCTCCGCCCCGGTGAACTTGTCAAAGTCGCCACGGGCCGCCTGGCGGAAGATGTGCGCCCACCAGCGCGGGTGCATCTCATCCCGGTCAGGGCGCGTCGGCGCCGGGGTGGCCGTCGGCGGAGCCGTTGTCGGCGCGGGCGTTGGCGTATTGCTCTGCGGCGTGCTGGTGGTGCTCTGGGCGCCGGCCGTCAGCGTGGTCCCGATGAGCGAGCCCACCACCGCGATCGCCGTTCCGAACAGAAGAGCCTTTCTCAGGATCGAAGCCTTCCACATGATGTGAACCCTCCGTAGGTTGCGTTGGTTGTCGTTGTTGTCTCTTGCGCGCATTCACTAGCTACAACGCGATGCCCTTACGGGGGTTAGCTCTCTATCTGGAAGGCCCAACCTTTCTCATAGGTTTCCAAGGCAAAAGAGAAGGGCCTCTCGATATAATATCGAGAGGCCCTTTGACTATTGAGGTCTTGGAGAAGGGTTAGGCGTTCGGGCGAGCTGTCGGCGCGGGAGTCTGCCTGGCCGGGGGGCCGCTGGGGCGCTGGCTCCGGCGCTCTTCGATCTTCTTCCGCATCTCGTCCATCCTCTGCTTCGCCTCATCCCTCTTCTTCTGGATGTCGGCCTGGCTGGGAACCTTCACGATCATCTTTGCCGCGCCGTCCAGTGTCGTCACGATAACCTGGTCGCCCGCCTTCAGGGCGCCGAGGAGCCTTGCCACCCTGGGCGCATTGGCCGTATCAAAGGTGAACTCTTTGTTGGCGGAGCCGTCGTTCGGATTCACGGTGACCTTGCTGCCGCTGACGCTTACTACTGTGCCGGGGATCGTGGCGGCGGTGTGGACCTTGCCATCGGCACCCTTGTGACGGTGCTCGCCGCCGAGGAGATTCGGGAAGCTGCCGGGGCCGCCAGGACCGCCCGGCCCGCGATGACGCCCGGGGGCGCCCTTGAACGGCCCGTGGCCGGGTGGGCCCGTCCGCGGGCCGCCTGGGCCGGGACGCTGGGGCGCAGGCGTCGCATTCGGGGTCGGCGTCTGCGTTGAGCCGCCGCTGCTCTGGGCATTGGCGATGAGTGTGCCGCCGGCGATTGACCCAGCCAGCGCTACACCAAGTCCCGCAAGCGCGATCTTCTTCGTCTTGCCCTGCATCTTCATCGCAATCTCCCTCGAGCAGTCCGATGCTCACTTCGTTTCACCACGGATTATATGCTTTCTCCTCCCCCTGGGAAGAGAGGAAAGCCAAAGTCTAAGGGAATTGAAAAATTTCAAAGAATCGCTCGGCGATGATAGAGGCCCCTCCGGTCACCCGGAGGGGCCTCGCTGAACCAGCCGACTGCGCTATCCAGAGGGGGATCAGGATAGGCGGCAGTTAAACGTTAGTTCCTGTGTTGGTTGCGCCGCTGTTGCCGCGATTGCTCCGGCGCTCTTCCATCTTCTTCCGCATCTCATCGGCGCGCTCCTTGGCCTTGTCCACGCGCTCCTTGATCTCGTCTGCGCTGGGGCGCTGCGGCGCCTTGTGGATGCTCTTGGCCGCGCCGTCCAGGGTTCTCACCACAACCTTATCGCCCTCTTTGAGACTCGTGATGTGGCCCGCCAGGCGCTGGTTATCGGTGGTGGTGAAGGTGAAGCTCTTGTTGGCGGAGCCGTCGTTCGGCTTCACCACAACCGTGGAGCCGCTGACGCTCACCACGGCGCCGGGGATCGTGGCCACCGTATGCACTTTGCCGTCCGCATCCTTGTACCGGCGCTCGCCGCCCAGTTGGTTCTCGAACGCGATCTTGGGGCGGTTATCATCGCCGGGCCGACCTGGGCGCTCCTGGCGCTGCTGCTGCCCCTGGGCGCCGCCGCCCTGGTTCGGCGCGGGCGTGGAGCCGCCGGAGCTCTGGGCGCTCGCCACCAGCGTGGTGCCGAGGATCGTCCCCACCATCGCGACGCCAAGACCGACCATCGTTATCTTCTTTATCGTGCTGTTCATCTGCGCGTCCCTCCTAAGATGTTGTGCGGGTCTTTGCGACCCTTGCACTAGGTGAAACGCCTCATACTTGGGAGGGAAAGGCCGATCTTCTCGACTCAAATGGAGTTGAAATCTTTGAGCTTTCTTTGAAGCACCCCCGGGTGTTGCCGGAGGCGAACTAGCCGCCGCCGGATGCAGGGCCTACCATAGAAGGCCCCACAATTTCCCGCGCCCTCTCTTTGCAGCGCTTTGGAGACCCTACGTGCGAGCTGTTTCATGGGCGTAACAAGGCGTCAGGTCGCCGTCTTCGGCGTTGTGGCCTTCGCCCTCTTCATGGCCTCCATGGATGGCACCATCGTCTCCGTGGGCCTCTCCAAGATGCAGGAGGACCTGGATACCACCCTGGCCCTCATCGGTTGGACCCTCACCGGCTACATGCTTACCCAGGTGGTGGCCCTGCCCGCCGCAGGCAAGCTCAGCGATGAGCTGGGGCGCAAGCGGCTCTTCCTCCGGTCGGTCGTGCTCTTCACCGTCAGCTCCCTGGCCGCAGGCTTCGCCCCTAACGTCTACGTTCTCATCATATTTCGCGTTCTGCAGGCCATCGGCAGCGCCGCCTTCATGCCCGCCGCCATAGGCATCCTGGGAGAGACCTTCGCGGAGCGGCGGCAGATGGCCATCGGCCTCTTCGCCAGCACCTTCCCCATCGGCGGCCTGGTAGGCCCGAACGTCGGCGGGGCCATCGTGGACCATCTCTCCTGGCGGTGGATGTTCTTCGTCAACCTGCCCATCGGCGGGCTGCTCATCTATCTCGGCTTGAAGTTCCTGCCGCCCAGCAAGCCCCAAGCCACGGGCAAAGCCCTGGATAAGCTGGGCATGTTTCTCTTTGGGTCAGGGATGGTCCTTGGGCTCACGGGCCTTACCAACTGGGCCAACAACCCCCACGATGTGACCTCCCTGAGCGTATGGGTCCTCGTCGGCCTCGGCCTGGCCTGCCTTGGAGCCTTCCTCTGGCATGAGAACCGCGCGAAGAACCCCATGGTGGAGCTGCAGCTCCTTCGCAGCACGCCCTTCCTTGCCGCGAATCTCTACAGTTTCCTCTTCGGCGCGTGCGTCTTCGGCTTCTTCTCCATCATTCCCTATTACGCCATCCACGGCTTCGGCGTATTTGCCTCGGAAAGCGGTCTGATCCTCACGCCGCGCTCCGCCTTTTCCATCGTCCTGGCCGCCGTCTCGGCCCTCTCTTCATATTCGCCAGCCTCCTCCTTCTGGGCCTCGGCCTTCGTGATGTCCACATCTTCGGCGCCCGGATGCCTGATGCGCTCCTTCTCTCCCTCATCATGATGCTCGCGGGCATCGGCATCCTGAACCCCGCCGCGCAGAACGCCTCCATTGATATCAACCCGGAGAAGATCGGCGCCATCTCCGGCCTGCGCGGCATGTTCAGCAACACCGGCGGCATCCTGGGCACCACGGGCATCATCCTTGCCCTCAGCCACTTCGATGACAAAGTGGCGGGTCTGGAGCACATCTTCTTCGCCATGGCCTTCATCCTGCTTCTCAGCATCCCTCTGGTCTTGCTCATCCCGGAGCGTGTGAACAGGCCGCCTGCGGCCAAGGCGGGCGCGCCGCCTACCGTATGAGCCGCTGCCCATGCAGACGCTCCTGTGTGGTATAGTTTTCAAGCCCTGATTCTCCCTGGAGGTCTTTCTATGGCTGGCATCCGCTCGTACGGCGCGTATATCCCCAAGTGGCGGCTCGGCAAAGAGACGAAAGGCTGGGGCGGCGCCGGCGAAAAGGCGATCGCGAACTTCGATGAGGATAGCGTCACACTGGCCATCGCCGCGGCGACCGATTGCTTGACCGGGATAGACCGCAAGGAGATAGACGGCGTCATCTTCGCCACCACAAGTGCGCCCTTCGCGGAAGGCCAGGGGGCGGCCACCATCGCCACCGCCCTTGACCTGCGGACGGATATCTTCACGACGGATACCACGAACGTCCTTCGCGCCGGCACCACCGCCCTGCGCACGGCTCTGGATTCGGTGAAGAGCGGCTCCGCCAAGAACGTCCTCGTTCTCGCCGCCGATGTGCGCCTGGCCCCGCCAAAGAGCGATACGGAGCGCTCCATAGGCGATGGGGCCGCCGCGCTCCTCGTCAGCAGCAGCCATGTTCTGGCCGAGATCGAAGGATGGCACTCCATCAGCGAGCGCATGGTGGACATCTGGCGCTCCGCCAACGACCCCTTTGTCCACACCGGCGAAGACCGCTTCATCGCCGATGAAGGCTATCTCCGACTCATGCCCGCCGCCGTGAAGCAGGCCCTGGCGAATGCCAAGGCCACGCCCAAGGACATCGCCAAGGCGGCCTACTACAGCGCCAACTCGCGCCTCCATGTGGAGATGTCCCGCAAGCTCGGCCTGGCGGCGGAGCAGGTGCAGGACCCCCTCTACGGCAAAGTGGGCAGCGCGGGGGCGGCCTTCGCCCTCATGCTCCTGGTGGGCGCGCTGGAAGAGGCCAAGCCCGGCGACCGCATCCTCCTGGCCGGCTACGGCGATGGCGCGGACGCCGCCGTGATCAAAGCGACGCCTGCGATGGCCGACAAGCCCAAGCGGCGCGGCATCAAGACCCACGTTGAGAGCAAAGCTGTTGCCGACGATTATGACGGCATGCTCCAGTGGCGCGAGTTGTTAGCTAAGGAACCGGCCCGCCGCCCGCCGCCGCAGCCCATGTCCGTCCAGGCCCTCTGGCGCGACCAGGAGGCCAACCTGAAGCTCTACGGCTCCAAGTGCAAGGCCTGCGGCACCGTCCAGTACCCGCCCCAGCGCATCTGCACCCGGTGCAACGCCAAGGACCAGATGGACGATATCCGCCTGGCCGATACCCGGGGCGAGATCTTCACATACTCCATGGACTATGTGGCCGGCACGCCGGATGTGCCCCTGGTGGTCACCGTGATCAACTTCAAAGGCGGCGGGCGCATCCTCTGCATGCTGACGGACCGGGTAGTGAAGGATGTGCGCATCGGCCTGCCGGTGGAGATGACCTTCCGCAAGGTAGGCATCTTCCGCGATGGCATCCATAACTACTTCTGGAAGGCCCAGCCCATCCGTGAAGTGACGGCCGCCGCCGCGCAGCCCGTAGCCGCCAAGGCGTAAGTCCGCCCCGTGGCCGGCTGATAGGCTACTTAAGCGCTACATGCACCGTCTGGATCTTCGGCACGATCTTTTCGACCAGTATCTCGGCGTTCTTATCGGGCCGGAGCGTGAGGACGAAGCGGATCGCCTCCGTGGGCACCGGGTTCACGCCGCGCATGCTCACCACGAGCCGCCCCTGTTCGCCCGCCTCAAAGACCGCGTCGCCATCATTCTTGCCGGGCTGGGAGAAGGACCAGGCCAGGTTATGAACCAGCTGGAACTCATCATGGTAGGAGACGATGAACCGGTTCGAAAGGGTTGTCTCGTCGCTCCATAGCCCGTCGCTGTCCGTGTCCGTCGTCGGCGTCACGTCTATGGGGTTCCCGCCCAGCTCCTGAAGTGGGATGATGACCTCCTGCACCTCATCGGGCGCTTCAAAGAGATCGGCGCGGAGGACAACGGCCCCTGGGTCGCTGATGGCGCCGATGGCGATGCAGTCCACGTCCGCCAGGGAGCCCGTGGCCCCCAGCAGCTGTGCGCTCGCCCTACGCCATTCGTCTTGCGGCAGAGAGGTCAGCGGGAAGGTGCCGAGGAGCGTGCCGCAAGAGCCGCCGGTATCGTTGTACAGCATCAGGGAGAGGACGCCCGCGTTGAGCGCCGTGTCCGATTTCAGCCGCAGGACCATCGTGTAATAGTCCGAGACATCCACTCCGGAGGAGAGGTGCTTACGCGCGATGTAGCCTGTAGTGAAGCCCGCGCTGACCGTAAGCTTCAGGCTCCCCAGGCCCTCCTGGTAGTCCGTCGTATCCGTCGTCGCCGTCACACTTGCCGCCGCCGTCCACCCTGACTCCGCGGAATCAATGGCAAAGCCCACCACAGTTGTTCCCATGACACGCCCGGAGATGGCGAGGCTTGACTGCGAACGCCGGAGGCCTTCATAGATCGCCTGTTTGCTCTTGTCCACCGCGTTTACCCCTGAGCTGAGCATGGTGTAGGCAAGAACAGAGCCGACGACGACAAAGGCGATGAGGACGATGGCCGTGCTGAGGCCGGCCAAGCCCTCTTGGCCCTTCCGATGGCTCGGCGTCCGCCAACGATCACTAGGCGCGCTTCTCTTGTTTACAGCCCATTTCACGGTGTGGGTTTCCACTACCTAAGAAAGTTGTGAGAATCCTTGCTTTATAGGGTATGCCACTTCTGTTGGATGGGCATGGGGGCAGACCACCAACGGCGGCGATGGCAGACCTCCATGCGGTGGTACACTAACAAGAGGCGTGCACCCGGAGGCGCGCCAGGGCGAAGCGCTAGCGAGGCGGCGCCCGGCGACACACTATCTCCGGAGCGGGCGCAAAGGAATGTGAGCAGGGGTGAACCCTTACTCACGCCGTCTGTTCCCCTCGACGGGCGACACGCCCGTTCACAAAGAGGACCGGCTATCCGCCGGGTCCTGGCCGGACTCGCGCGCCCGGCCCCGCCTGAGTTTGGAGCTTTTGGTTCGACTGATACCCCATCGCCACTAGTGCGAAGTGACGCAGGGAGGATGCCCCGATGCATCGGGCCTGTCTACGCACTCACCAACACTTTACCGCCACCGCCTCCGATCCGCTGAGCTAGAGTCTCTTGGCCAAGGCTCTAGTCATATGATACTACATAGGTGTCAAGTGGGAGGTTGCGCATGGGTCGCAATGACTTCGCATGTTCAATTCACCTCTTTTGGATCCCTAGGCTTCGATGGAACGCCCGATGGATTTGAAATTGCTTCTGTCGTTCAAATTGATCCTTAAACCTGGCCGATTTATTTATCATCATCAAGGCCTGCTCTGGTGTTAAAGCATATTCATAGGTACCATCGCCTCGTGCCACGCCCAAGAAATTTGCTTCTACCAGGAAGCGTAGGGCAGCACTAATGTCTTTAACGAGAACCCCACCCTCTTCAAGGGTCTTCATCAGCTCATCATACCTGTATGTTGCTGGCTCTCCCGAAAAGGCGAGTAGGAGACCTGTCATCTCTGGGATGAAAGGTTGCCATTCAGCCGTTAGTGACTGAACCACGTACTCTGAGTATTCGGTCATTGCGCTTTCAAAATCCAATCTCGAGACCCGCATTGAATCCCGCCAGACAGCCGGCTCAAACGCCTTTTTGAAGTAGACAAGAATATCGCGTGGCCTGAAAAGCACATCCCGCTCAATCAAGCCAGTAAGTGATTTTGGGGAGAAGTCGATGTCAAGTAAATCGCTCCAATTCAGGCCCTTGCTTTCAGTGTTGGAGAGGCTTGATTGGATTCTTCTGTTTACGACGGTCAGGAGCGAGTTAACGTCGCCCCAAGAAAGGGTCTCATGCAAGAGCTTGTCGGGTTCCTTTGCTCTTTCAAGTAAGGTTCGAAAAATGTCGCTTCTCACAAAGACTACATAAGATACTGCCTCGGGTTTCCCGCGTTCAGATGAGAATTGGTTGATTTCTCTCCACGATTCCCTTGCTGATGAGAGTAAGGCAAGCAGCACATCGGCTAACAACGCCTGATCCTCTGCTTCCCCCCAATTTCCATCTAAGCCATCTACAATAATCGTCAAGCGATTGGCCTGTGACACTACATAGGCATTTATCAAATTCCTAACAGTCCGTAGTGCCTTCGTATGAAGCGTCTCAATGATCGCTTGTTCTGGCACGGATCCACTAGCGACTACATGCTCTTTTTGATTCTCGAGTATTTTAACAAGCCTACTGGGGAACGACAGTTCCCAGAGCCCTGGATCAACCGACGTATATTCCCGTATCTGTGCCTCGACTGGGGTAAGTGTGGTGACCTGCCCCCAGACTTTGTACCACTCGCTATATTAGTCCGGCGGAACTGCTGAACGCCAGTCGTGGCAACATCGCCTCAGGCGCTGGCGGGCGGTAG
>VGPF01000049.1 GCA_016875535.1 Chloroflexota bacterium | reverse complement strand
CCTTCGGACCAGCCGTCACCTGTACCGCCATCGAACTGCTCAGAGCAGGCGCTCCTGCGGCGCCCGAAGGTGACTACTACCGTTGCTTCCTTCCGGACCTGGCGGGGTTTATAGGCCTTCGCCGCGCAGGACCCACTCGTCAACACAGCGCAACGACGGTGGCGGATGACGACCTAAGACCTCATGGTGGGATGTCAGCCCCGCTAAAGCGGATTGCGGATACAGGGCACCGCTAACTCCCCGCCTAAGCACGACCAAGGACTATTGTAACAGGGTGCGGGTTGCCCCGGTTCCGGGAATCTACTGCACCGGGCTCGCCGGCAGGGGCGAGAGAAACTTCACCGACCAGCGGCGCAGCATGCCCTTGGCCTTGGAGACGTACTGGCCCACGGCCTTGTCCTTCTTGCGCGCCTCGCGAACCTTGCCCCAGTGCGCCCAATCGTCCAGCGCCCAGAGGATGATGACTTCGTTCCCCTGGATGTTGCCCGCCGCCGATTCGAAGCAACCCACCAGCTCCATGCCGCGCCTCCTGGAGAGCGGCACGCCCTCGCCGCCGATGAGGGCGATGAACTCCTCCAGCTTGTCCGGCAGGGCTTCGGCCGTCACCTGCAGGTAGACCTTGTCCTTGAGGCGCTTCGCCAGAACCTGCTCCCGGTTGGGCGAGAAGGGCGCGGCGACGAGCAAGCGATCGGTCCAGTCCTTCCGGTAGGGCAGGCGGCGCTCCAGGTAGGAGGACATGGCCCCCTGGCGTGCCCGCGTGCTCCAGGTGGGGCGCGGTGGCCAGTCCTTCAACTCCCAGAGGAAGACACCCTCAGTGTTCCGGAGGGCCGTCCGGAAGAGGCCGATGGGCCTGGTGCCGCCGGCCTCCACGATGGGCAGCATATCGTTAGAGACGATGTGGGAAAGGTAGTCCTCCGCCGTATCGGCGTTGAACTCAAAGGTCTCGTGGAGGTAGATGGGCATGGCGCGCCCACTATAGCGCATCAGGCAAGGGCCGGCCTTGCCCCAAGATTCGTCCGGCTTGGCGAAGGCGAAGGCTTGCCGTATCCTTGCCCCTACATCTTTTTGGGAGGGTCATGTGACAAAAGTCCTTCAGGATTTCAAGAAGTTTCTCCTGCGCGGCAACGTCGTTGATTTGGCTATCGCCGTCGTCATCGGCACCGCTTTCGGCGCCGTCGTCGCCTCCCTCGTCAAAGACCTCTTCACCCCGCTCTTCGGCATCATCGGCGAGCGCGACTTCTCGGACTTGACGTTTACCGTGCGCGGCAGCGTCTTCCGCTACGGCTCCTTTATCAACGCCCTCATCGCCTTTCTCATGGTCGCCGCCGCCGTCTACTTCTTCGTCATCGTTCCCATGAACGCCCTTATCGCCCGCTCGCGCTCCGAGCCGAAGCCCGCCGACCCCCCCCACCAAGAAGTGCGGCGAATGCCTCAGCGAGATCCCGCTGGCCGCCAAGCGCTGCGCCCACTGCACGTCGCCGCAGTAGAAAGGAAGAGACAATGGCTACTCTGGAAGCTCGGCTGACGGCGCTTGAGAAACGTCTCCGCATGGTGGAGGACGAGCGCGATATCGCCAAGGTCATCATCCGCTACGGCTTTGCCGTGGACACCGGCGATGCCAAGGCCACCGGTGCCCTCTATGCCGCCGATACCCTGGTGGACGTGGACGGCAAGCCCGCCATGAAGGGGCGCAAGGGCGTGGAGGCGATGGTCCTGGGCGAGCCGCACCAGCGGATGCTCCCCAACTGCGCCCACACCATGGCCCCCTTCGTCATCGAGGTCAGGGGCGATAGAGCGGTCGCCACCGGCTACATGCGCGTCTACTGGCGCCAGGGAGAGAACATTTCCCTCTGGCGGCTCTCCGTCAACCGGTGGGAGCTGGTGCGCAAAAAGAGCGGCTGGGAGGTCGCGCGTCGGTGGAGCACCCGCATCGGGAGTGAGCGGTACCAACAGCTGCTGCACCGTGGGCTGGAGACCTCGAAAATCAAGAGATGAGCCGGGCGGCCTGTGCTATACTATCGCCTGGTTTCACCTGTTGATTTCCCGCCCTGGAGGCTTGCGTGAACACGTTCCGCTCCCTGCTGTTCATCCCGGGCAACAGCCCAAAGATGCTCGGCAAGGCATCGGGCCTTCCCGCTGACACCATCGTTCCCGATCTGGAGGACTCCGTCCCGCCTGAAGAGAAGGCCAACGCCCGCGCGATTCTTTCCGAGCACCTGCCTGGTCTAGCGGCGGGCGGGCGTCCCGTCTTTGTCCGCTGCAACGGCATGACCACCGGCATGACCTGGGACGATCTCAAAGCCGTCGTCTCCAAGCACATCGTGGGCATCAGCATCGGCAAGATGGAGTCGCGGGAGATGGCCCTAGAGCTGTCGGCCCTGCTGAGCGTCCTGGAGCGCGAGCGCGGCCTGCCGGAGGGCCACACCAAGGTCATCCCCTGGATCGAAACGGGCAAAGGCCTCGCCAACGTCCGCGAGATCGCCGCCTCCACGCCGCGCATGCTGGGCATCGCCTTCGGCGCGGAGGACTACAGCGCCGATATGGGCATCGCCCGCACCAAGGAGGGCGCGGAGATCGCGACGGCCCGGGTGCTGACGGCCATCGCCGCCCGCGCCGCCGATATCACGCCCTTTGACACGCCCAACGTGGACTTCAACGATATGGAGAACCTGAACCAGGACTGCCTGACCGCCAAGTCCCTGGGCTTTAAGGGCAAGTTTGCCATCCACCCCAAGCAGATTGAGACCATCAACGCCGTCTTCCGCCCGTCAGCCGCGGAAGTGGACTGGGCGAGCCGCGTCGTGCGGGCCTTCGAAGAGGGCAAGAGGCGGGGCACCGCCGCCGTGGCCGTTGACGGCAAGATGGTGGATACGCCTATCTGGAAGAACGCCGTGAAGATCCTCGACTTGCATCAAGCTATCGAACGGGCTGAGAAGGTCCACCGCTAAGGGCTGACCCAGACCCGCTGGAGGAGACATGGAGCCCCTTCGCTCGCTCTTATTCGTCCCCGGGAACCGGGAGCGCTTCCTTGAAAAGGCGCGCTCGGCCCCAGCCGATGCCCTGGTGCCCGATCTGGAGAGCGGCGTCCCCGAGCCGCAAAAGGCCCGCGCCCGCCAGATGGTGCGCGATGCCCTTCCCGCCTTCGCCAAGGCCGGGAAGCAGGTCTTTGTGCGTGTCAACCAGATCGGCTCCGCCCATCTGCTGGCCGATCTCAACAGCGTCCTTTCGGAGCACCTCACCGGCGTTGTCCTCCCGCAGATCGCCTCGCCCGATGACATCCGCCACCTGGATGAGATGATCAGTAGCCTGGAGGGCGGCAAGCGTCTCCCGGTGGGCCGCATCCGCATCATACCCTTCATCGAAACGGCCCTCGGCGTCGAGCGCGCCTTCGAGATCGCCACCGCCTCCTCCCGCGTCATCGCCGTCGCCTTCGGTGCAGAGGACTTCACCGCGGATATGGGCGTCTCCCGCTCTGCCGAAGGCACCGAGTTCCTCTTCGCCAGGAACCGGGTGGCCGTGGCCGCCCGCGCCGCCCACAAGCTCGCTATTGACTCCCCCTATGTGGACATCTCGGACGCTCAAGGACTAGAGCGCGATGTCCGCCTAGCCATGCGACTCGGCTTCAAGGGGAAGTTCGCCATCCATCCCGACCAGCTCGCCGTCCTCAACCGCGTCTTCTCTCCCTCGCCTGAGGAGGTCCGCGAAGCGAAGCGCATCCTGGCCGCGTTCGAGCGCGTGGACGCCGAGACCTACGGCACAGGCTCCCTGGACGGCAAGATGATTGACACGGCCATCGCCCTTCGCGCTCAGAAACTCCTACGCGATGCCGAAGCCGTCTCGCGCAAGGACGGCCTTAACGCCTCGTCAAAGGCCAAGCGGCGCTAGCCGGGGTTCCAGTCCCGGGCTTGGTGCGGGTAGCGGGCGGCCAGCAGGTCTAGGTGCTGTGGACTGAGCTTGGGCAGCGGATCGAGGCGCTTCAGCGCCGTTGCCGTCTCCGCCTCATCGCGCCCCAGGCAGGCCAGCTGCGCCGCCGGTGACCCCTTGGCCTGGATGAGCACGCGGAAGTTGCCCAGGCCGTCCAGCTTCAGCAGGTCGCGCACGGCCATCGCATTCGCCTGGTACTCCCCCTGTCCTGCCGTTGATTCAGCAAGCCGAGGCAAGTAGTCGTCTGCTCCCAGGTTGCGCAGGAACTCGTGCTGGGTCATCAGCGTCACCGGCTGCAGGCTGTCGCTCTTGCCCGCCGCGATGAGCGAGGTGAAGTCCACGTGGGCCGTCAGGTCTTGCTGCCCGATCCGGGCGTACAGGTCTTCTTGCGGCGTGTGCCGGTGATAGGCCGTCAGCGTCCCCCGGCGTCGCCTCTCCGCATACAGGTCCTCCGCCAGGTCGCCATAATCTATGGTGATGACGTAGCCCCGCTGCAGCGCCTTCGCCACCCGGCGCATCCAGTCGCTCGCCGCCAGGCAGACCTCTGCCGACCAGCCGTCTTGCAGGCGGACGCCCTCTTGCTCCAGGCGCTCGGCAATCGCAGGCGACGACGGCGTGTCCAGCGTCTCGATGAGTCTGCCGTCGCTCACCGTCACGTAGACTTCGAGCAGCCTCCCCTTTTCTTTGACGAGACGATGGACCGGCAAGGCGTCAAAGAACTCGTTCGAGAGGAGACATCCGCTGAACTCATCGGGCAGGTCGTCTTGCCAGGCGAGGCGTGGATGCATGCCCCCCGGCCTTGGGTGCCGTTCGATGGCGCGATAGTCTGCCGGCAGGCCGAGTCCATCGAGGGTCGAAAGGACGTCCAGCGCCAACCGTCCATCTCCGGCGCCAAGCTCCACCACCTGGAAAGCCGCCGGGGAGCCGAGGAGCCTCCACATCTGGTGGATCTGGACCGCGATGAGCGCGCCGAAGAGCGGGTGGGCATGTGAGCTGGTGTAGAAATCGCCGCGCCTGCCGATGGGTTCGGCGCGGGTGTAATAGCCGCCGGGGCCATAGAGCGCATGCTCCATGAACTCGGCGAAGGTGATGCGTCCCGCCTGGGCGATGCGCTCGCGTATGGCCTGTTCTGCTGGCGAAGGCGTTGTCATTGCCGGGACAGCATAGGGCAAATGCGCCGCATCGTGGAGGGGCTGATTCCTGTTGTGGGCTTCCGCGAATCCCGGGTACAATAGCCTAGTTTCCCGCGCGGCTTTCCCAGGGCCCGTAGCTCAATGGTAGAGCGGTCGGCTCATAACCGATTGGTCGTTGGTTCGATCCCAACCGGGCCCACCAGAGTTTCCTAAAGCAAGAACCTCCGGCGTCTCTTGCCGCGCCTCGGGCTTCACCGGCCTCGCCGTCGGCCACATCGTGGACTGGGCAGGCGTGCGCACAACCTTCCTGGGCATGGGCCTCGTCATCGTCATCTTCATCGCCCTCATGGTTCTCTGGCGCAGAGACATCCGCGCAGTTGAGTAGCTGTCGCCTGCTCCGGCTTGGGTGATAAACTTGGCCGCTGAGGAGATGGCTTTTCGTGTCCTCTCAGGAAATTGACACCGTCGTACCCGACGTTGCGAATGCCGCCAAGGCAGAGGAGTCCCTGCGCCGCCGCTTGGGGTCGCGCATCTTTCCCGCCTTTTCTGTTCCCGTCTACCGCCGGTACGTCATCAGCTTCTGCGGCTCCAGCTTCGGCTTTCAGAACCAGGAGCTCGTCCGTGCATGGCTCGCCTATAGCCTGCACCGCTCGGCGGCAGAACTCGGCCTCGTCGTCCTCATGTCGGCCATCGCCCAGGGGCTCGGCGCGCCCATAGGCGGCGTCATCGCTGATCGCTTTGATCGGAAGCGGATCATGGTGTGGACCCAGGGCATCTCCTTCGCGGCCTCCGCGATGATAGGCGTCTTGGTGATTCTGGGTGTGGTGCAGATATGGCACCTGGTGCTTCTGGCCCTGGTGACCGGCGCGGCCACGAGCCTGCACATGCCGGCCCGGCAGTCCATCGTCTTCGATATCGTGGGGCCCAAGTACCTCGCCAACGCCCTTGCGATCAACGGCGGTCTCATGAGCGGGATGCGGCTCTTCGCTCCGGCTATCGGCGGACTGGTCATCAATGTTGCAGGCATCGGGCCGGCCTATTTCCTTTCGGTCGCCGCTTACGCCGTCTCCATGGCCACCTTAACCTTTGTGGTGCCCAAGGTTGCGCACCAGGGAACGGTGAAGCGAGAGTCGCCGTTCCACTCCCTTGTGGAGGGGATGCGCTATCTTTACCGGGTCAAGCCCCTCTTTTGGCTCTACATCTTCAGCACAGGCTCCCTGCTCATCGCCTCTCCATTCCGGGACATGATGTCTCCCTTCGCCGTTGACCAGCTGGGCGGCGATGAGCGCACCCTGGGCTTCATCGTGAGCCTCATGGGCCTGGGCGCGATCCTGGGCAGCATCGTGATGGCGGCCCTCTCCGGCTACCGGGGCAAAGCCAGCCTACTGCTCATCGGCTCCATCTCCTGGGCGCTCCTGCTCGTCGCCCTCGCGTACGTGCCTAGCTTCTCCATCGGCGTGCCCCTCTTTATCGCCATCGGCATAGCCCAGGCGATCTTCACCACATGCGTGACCATCATGATGCAGTCCAACGTGGAGGACGCCTACCGCGGTCGCATGCTCAGCTTCCACTTGATCAGCTATAGCCTGCCGGGCTTCACCACCCTCGCGTTGGGGCACGTTGTGGATGCGCAGGGCGTCCAGGTGGCCTTTGTGAGCATCGGCATCATGTTGTTGGTCTTTGTCATCGCCCTCGGCTTGTGGCGCAAGGACGTTCGCGCCCTCCGCTGACCACGGTCACTCGTCCCGCTCCATTCCCATCCAGGTCCGCTGAAGCGGCGCTCTCCTGCCTTCACCACCGCGTGACTTTTTTCCGTTGCCGCTGCCTCGCGTCTCCCGCGTGCGGATTCGGTGTCCTTTCGTCCGTGCATCGGCGCCTGTCCCGCCCTGTGTTTTGGGACTCATGAATCACTTTTCATAAGTCATCTCCAGGCTCGAATCAGCCAATACAAAACCAAAAACATGACTTTTCAAAAATCTATCCAAAACCTATTGACACTGGTTCCCGACGGAGGTAGACTGGTGCAAAATTCCATAAATATGATGTTTGTTGGTGAGTTTAGGAGAGCGCGTGAGTTTCTTAGGCACATTCGAAGGCAAGATCGACCCTCAGGGTCGCATCATCGTGCCGCGCGCATTTCGTGATGAAGTGCAAGACGGCCTTGTCATGGCCATGGGCTTTGAAGGCTGCATCACCGTCTATACGAACGAAGCATGGGCGAACGTCATCGCTGAGGTGAAACGGCTCAGCATATTCGATCGGACCGCGCGCGATGTCCGCCGCCATATGCTCGCCGGGGCCTTTACCGGCAAGGTTGACGCGCAGGGCCGCACCGTTGTCCCGCCACCGCTCCGCGAGCACGCAGGCATCGCGGACGACATCGTGATGGCGGGCAGCGACGACTATTTCGAAATCTGGTCGGCCAAAGGCTGGCAGGATCGCAAGGCCAAGATGGGCGATCCCGCGGACCTGGCTGAGCGGCTGGTCACACGCCCATGAAGAACTCCGGCACCTCTACGCCCCACACGCCGGTGATGCTCCATGAGCTTGTGAGCGCCCTGGCGGTGGTGCCCGGCGGCCTGTACGTGGACTGCACGGTTGGTGCAGGCGGGCATGCGGAGGCGGTGCTGGAAGCGGCGGCTCCAGGCGGCAGGCTCCTCGGCATGGATGCCGATCCCCGCGCCATCCGCATCGCGGAGCGGCGGCTCCAGCGCTTTGCGGGCGATTGCCTCCTGGTGAACGATAGCTTCGGCAACCTCAAGGCCGTCTGCTCCGCCAACGGCTTCATCAAGGTCAACGGCGTCTATTTCGATCTCGGCGTCTCCTCCATGCAGCTGGACGAGCCGTCCCGCGGCTTCAGCTTCCAGCGCGATGAGCCGCTGGACATGCGCTTCAGCGAGCGCCAGTCCGTGACCGCGGCCGATATCGTCAACACCTATCCCGTGGAAGAGTTGGCTCGCGTCATCTGGGCCTACGGCGAAGAGCGCAGGAGCCGCGTCGTCGCCCGGAGGATTGCCGAGGCTCGCCCGGTCAAGACCACGGGCCAGCTCGCCAAGATCGTGGAGCGCGCCCTGCGCGCAGGCCGCCAGCGGGTCCACCCTGCCACGCGCGTCTTTCAGGCCATACGCATCTGCGTCAACGATGAGCTGCACGCTCTGGAGAGCGCCCTCCGGCAGACCCTCGAGATTCTTGGCAAAGGCGGCCGGTTGGCCGTCATCAGCTTCCACTCCCTGGAGGACCGCATTGTCAAGAACTGGATGCGCCAGGAGGCCTCCAGCACCGTCTACAACCCGGATATGCCCCTCGCCTCTACAACGCGGGTTCCCACCCTTCGCCTCATCACCCGCGCTGTGCTCACCCCCGCCCGAGAAGAGATAACGCGCAACCCCCGCAGCCGTTCGGCCAAGCTTCGCGTGGCTGAGCGGCTTTAAGGAGTCAGGAGGACAGCCTTGGCTAGAGACGAGCGACCGATCATCGCCATTGACCTGGGGACATCTCTCACCCGTGTCGCCGCCGGTCGGATAGAGGTGGATGATATGGAGCGGGAGTTAGAGGTCCTCGCCCTCGGCCAGGCGCCCTCCGCAGGCCTGCAGCGCGGCATCATCCAGAACCCGGAAGAGGCCGCCTACTCCATCAAGGCTGCCTTTGAGGATGCCGCCATCGAAGGCAAGTATCGGGATGCCATGGTCTATGTCGGCATCGGCGGTAAGCATATCGTCTCCGTGAACACCGCAGGCGAGTCCGTTATTTCCAGGAGCGACGGCCTGGTCTCCGAAAAGGACGTCAGCCGGGCCATCGAGGCCTCCAAGAGCCTCCGCCTCAGCCCTGAGGTCCAGGCCCTGCACCACATGCCGCGCTCCTTCTATGTGGACAACCTGCGCTGCCGTCGCTCCCCCATCGGGATGCGCGGCGTCTCCGCGCGAGCGGAGATGCACACCGTGACGGCCCCTGTTTCGGCTATGGCCAATCTCAAGAAGGCTATCAAGATCGCCGGGCGCGATGTGGACTGGGTTGTCGCGAGCGCCGTTGTCGCCAGCCAGGCCGTCCTCACCCGGGAAGAGACCGAGATCGGCACCCTCTATGTGGACATCGGCGCAGGCACCACGGATATCGCCGCGTACGATGGCGGCGCCGTCTGTCACACCTCGAGCCTTCCGGTGGGCGGCAACCAGATCGTCACTGATTTGGCCGCCGTCCTCCACGCGCCCGCCTATGTCTGCGAAAGCCTCCTCCGGGAGCGCGCCAGCGGCGACCCCAGATCCTACAAGGTGGACGATGAGATGCTCGTTCCCGCCTTCGGCATCCCCGGCCAGCGCCGCGTCCGCCTGGGCTACATCAATGACATCATCGCCATGCGCCTCTCGGAGATCCTCCAGATGGCCGTCGCCCGCGCCAAGGAGGCCTCGCCCGCCCTCTCTCTCTCCGGTGGCCTTGTGCTGGCAGGCGGCGTGGCCCGCATGCCGGCGCTCGATATGCTCGCGGAGCGCGTCGTCAATCACCCCGTGCGCATCGGCCACATCCCGGTGCGCACCATTAGGACGGAGATCGGCCAGGACCCTGCCTTTGTCTCGCTGCTCAGCGTCCTCCTCGCGCAGGCCGATCCGCAATTCGCGGCGCTCAAGGAACAGCGGCCTGCGCATCAGGGGATGCGCCGCCTTCTGCCGATCTTCGGCGGGGCGCGGAGCTAGCTTCTGGGCTGTTGGGCTGCGGCCCAGAAGGAGGGCAGGATTCGAAAACGAAGAAGGCACAAGCGAACAAGAGGGTCTCTGGCGGCGGGGCGCTAACGTCAGGAACTTATCCGGCGGCAGCCGGTACAAACTCACCAGGAAAGGGACCGAACAAATGAAAATGGCAGCTGAAGAGGGGATCGCTCGAGTCAAAGTCGTGGGCGTCGGCGGCGGAGGGAGCAACGCCGTTGCGCGAATGTCCAAGGACAAGCTATTCGGTGTCACCTATATGTGCATCAACACGGATGCCCAAGCCCTGGCCCGCAACGGCGCGCCCGGCATCCGCATCGGCGACCAGCTGACCCGCGGCCTCGGCGTCGGCGGCGACCCCGAGAAGGGCCGCCAGGCCGCTGAGGAGAGCCGGGAAGAGCTGGCCGAATCCCTGAAAGATGCCGATATGGTCTTCATCGCCGCGGGCGAAGGCGGCGGCACCGGCACCGGGGCCGCCCCGGTGGTGGCCGAGCTCGCCCGCAACCAGGGAGCCCTCACCGTCGCCGTCGTCACGCGCCCCTTCGAATGGGAGGGCGCCATGCGCCGCAAGCGCGCCGAAGAGGGCATCGGGCGCCTGCGGGAGAAAGTGGATGCCATCCTGGTCATCCCCAACGATGCGCTCCTGAGCGTCTGCGACCGCAAGGTCACCATCTCCAACGCCTTCAAGATGGCCGATGAGGTCCTGGGCCGCTCCATAGAGGCCATCGCCGAAATCATCGCCATCCCCGGCGAGATCAACCTGGACTTCGCCGATGTCCGCACCGTCCTCAGCAACGCCGGCACCGCCGTCATCGGCATCGGCATCGGCCAGGGCGATACCCGGGCCGCCGATGCCGCCCGCGCCGCCATCGCCAACCCCCTCTTGGATGCGGGCATCGAAGGCGCAAAGGGCGTCCTCTGGAACATCACCGGCCCCGCCGATCTCACCATGACCGAGGTCCACGCCGCCGCCGATATCATCCGCCAGGCGGTGGATGCCGATGCCAACATCTTCTTCGGCATGAACATTGACCCCAGCATGGAGAACGGCGTCCGCGTCACCCTCATCGGCGCAGGCTTCCCCATGAAGGAGGCCCCGGTGACACCCATCGAAGAGGCGCGCGCCCGGGTCATCAAGAGCAGCCCCGTCAATCACGCCACGGCTGAAGCGAACCTGGATATCCCTCCATTCCTGCGCCGGCACGCAATTCCCACCGGCAGCTAGGTCGGTTGAGCGGCCGGCCCTGGCGCCCGGTTTATTTATTTGGGAAACGCCAGGGTCGGCCGGGATATTCCGCAGGAGCGCTCGCTATGGATGTGAAGGAATCTTCCGCACAATGTGCGCATCATGTCACCAACGTGCGCGGACTGTGTTTAGCCCAAAATCTTGTGGTAGACTGTTAGAAAATCCCAACAATTTGTGGTATTGCGCTCTTGACAGCCATCGTTGAACCGTGATAAAACTTTAACCCATCAGAAAGATAACAGGAAATTGAATTCATGAATCCGCCGTCGCGTTATGGCCGATGCGACGGCGATAGTTTGGAGGCCTAGGTCAGCACCTAGGCAGGCCGTGGCAGGGGGATGGGTATATGAAATGCCCATACTGCGGCAGCGATGATAGCAAGGTGACCGATTCTCGGACCGCCGAGGACGGCATCCGTCGCCGCCGCGAATGCCTCCGCTGCGGCCTGCGCTTCACCACCTATGAGCGGGTCCAATCCGCCGTCCTCCAGGTGGTCAAGCGCGATTCCAGGCGTGAAGACTTTTCCAGAGAGAAGCTTGCCGTCAGTATGCGCGCCGCTTGTGCCAAACGCCCCTTGCCTATGGGCGCGATTGACAAGATAGTGGAGGAGATCGAGGCTGAGCTCCTGCGCCTCGGCCGCGCCGAGGTCCCCTCTTCCCTCATCGGGGAGATGGCGATGGAGCGCCTCAAGAAGGTTGACCGTGTGGCCTACATCCGCTATGCCTCCGTCTATCGCGATTTCGCCGATATTGATAACTTCCGGGAAGAGATTGAGACGCTCCTGGCGATGCGCGAAAATCGTTCGCCTTCGGCCCAGCTCCCCCTTCTCCCGGAGGAGAAACCCATGCCTCCGGAGGCGCGTCGGCGCAGGCGCGTCCGCCGCGTACGAGAGGTCCGTCAGGGGACTGAGGGATCTATCGCGCCGAAAACCGATGCGCCCACGGCCCAGGAAGATCGCGGCCTCTAGGCCGGGGCTTCTCTCCCAAGGAGTATCCGAAACAGCCCTCGTAAAGCCATAGCTTTTTAGCTGGCGTAGCGGCACCGGCGCACCGCTTCAGCCACGTAGCAGGCGCTAAATGCACTTATCGCCGAGTCGTCTCGGCAATGAAGGAATCGAACGATGCAGACACCAGAGGGGCAGAACAAACTGAATATCTCCGCATCCCGGGAGTCCGCGCAGACTCCTCCTCAGGTCGCGCCTGCCAAGCATGAGAACGGCCACGCCGCCAGCGGGAGGAACGGCTTCGCCATTCCTCCCGGCACCACGGCCACCGCTTCGCGCATCCCCGTGAAGCGCCTCCGCGCGCCCGTGGTCAAGACCAAGAGCGTGGTCCCCGGCTTGGAGATCACCGCCAACAGCTATGAGGTCCTCAAGCGCCGCTATCTCTCCAAGGACCGGGACGGCAAGACCGTGGAGACGCCCGTCGAGATGTTCTGGCGCGTCTCCCGCAACCTCGCCGAGGCCGAGGTCCGCGAAGACCCCATGTGCGATCCCACCCCCATCGCCAACGAATACTTCCAGATGCTCGCTACCCTGGAATTCCTGCCCAACTCCCCCACCCTCATGAACGCCGGCCGCGAGCTCCAGCAGCTCTCCGCCTGCTTCGTCCTCCCCGTCCCGGACGATATGGAGGGCATCTTCGAATCGGCCAAGCACACCGCCCTCATCCACAAGAGCGGCGGCGGTACCGGCTTCGCCTTCTCCCGCCTCCGCCCGGAAAATGATGTCGTCGGCTCCACGGGCGGCATCGCCTCCGGCCCCGTCTCCTTCATCAAGATCTTTGACACCGCGACCGATGTGGTGAAGCAGGGCGGCACCCGGCGCGGCGCCAACATGGGCATCCTCAACGTCACCCACCCGGACATCCTCAAGTTCATCCACGCCAAGGATGACGATAAGTCCCTCCAGAACTTCAATATCTCCGTCGCCCTTACGGAAGACTTCATGAAGGCCGTCATCGCCGGCACGGACTACGACCTCCTGAACCCCCGCTCCAAGAAGCCCGTGGGCAAGATGAGCGCCAAACGCGTCTTTGACGAGCTGGTCAACAGCGCCTGGAAGACCGGCGATCCCGGCATCATCTTCATTGACCGCATCAACGCCACGCACACCACGCCGCACATCAGCCCCATCGAGGCCACCAACCCCTGCGGCGAGCAGCCCCTCATGCCCTACGAGTCCTGCAACCTCGGCTCCGTCAACCTCGCCAAGATGGTGGAGGCCAACGATCCCGAGCGCCTCGATTGGCAGCGCCTGGAGAAGACCATCTTCACCGCCGTCCGCTTCTTGGACAACGTAGTGACCATGAACAAATATCCCGTGGCCGAGATCGAGCGCATCACCAAGGGCACGCGCAAGATCGGCCTCGGCGTCATGGGCTGGGCCGATCTCCTCCTCATGCTCGGCGTTCCCTATGACTCGGACGAGGCCGTCACCCTTGCCGAGAAGGTGGCCAAGTTCATCCAGGATGCCGCCAATGAGGCCTCCATGGCTCTGGCTGAGGAGCGCGGCGAGTTCCCCTTCTGGCATGGCAGCGTCTATGACCGACCGGGCGGGCCCCTGCTCCGCAACTCCACCCGCACCACCATCGCGCCCACCGGCACCATCAGCATCATCGCCGGCTGCTCCAGCGGCATCGAGCCCCTCTTCGCCGTCAGCTACGTCCGCAACGTCATGGACAACACCAAGCTCGTGGAAGTGAACCCCCACTTTGAAGAGCTGGCCAGGCACGAGGGCTTCTACAGCCCCGAGCTCATGGAGCGCATCGCCGAGCACGGCACCTGCCGCGGCATCCCCGAAGTTCCCCAGTGGGTCCAGCGCCTCTTCGCCACATCTCATGACATCGCGCCGGAGTGGCACGTCCGCATGCAGGCCGCCTGGCAGAAGTATTGCGATAACGCCGTCTCCAAGACCGTGAACCTGCCCAATGCCGCCGCAGCTGAAGATGTCCGCACCGTCTACACCCTGGCCTACGAGACCGGCTGCAAGGGCGTCACCATCTACCGCGATGGCTCTAAAGGCACCCAGGTCCTCAGCACCGGCCAGACGGAGAAGGCCCGCGAAAAGGGCAAGGAGCAGGCTCCCGAAGCGAAAGCTGCGCCCGCCGCGCCTCCCGCCCAGGCCCCTGCGCCCAAGGCGCAGCCGCCTGCGGCTCAGCAGTCCGTCATCAAGCAGGCGGAGGAGATTGCCTCCGGCCCCGTGCCCCTGCGCCCGCGCGAGCGCCCCGCCACCGTCAGCGGCGTCACCCACCGGGTGCGCACCGGCAACGGCACCATGTACATCACCGTGAACTCTGATGAATCGGGCAAGCCCTTTGAGGTCTTCAGCGCCCTGGGCAAGGGCGGCAGCGATGATGCCGCCTACCTGGAGGCCATCTCCCGCCTCCTCTCCCTGGCCCTGCGCGCCGGCGTGGACATCGAATCCATCGTCAAACAGCTCCGGGGCATCACCTGCAACCCCACGTGGGATAACGGCGTCATGGTGCGCTCCGCTCCGGATGCCGTCGCCCTCGCCCTCTCGCGCCATATTGACGCCTCGGGCAAGCCGCCCACGCCCAAGGAATCCTTCAACGAGCGGACCATGGAAGGCGCCCAACTGGGCCTCTTCATCCCGCCCCAGGCCGCAAAGGCCAAGGCCAAGCCGCCTGAAGGCGTCAACCTTGGCAGCTGCCCTGAGTGCGGCTCCGCTCTCGCCTTCCAAGAGGGCTGTCTCACCTGCCACTCCTGCGGCTTCAACAAGTGCGGATGAACGGAGGATAAAACACAAGATGGACGTGCCGGGTCGCTTGTCCGTGTGCGCGGACTCCAGCGTTCCCCCTTCCCTCGTCGCGCGGCTGCGGCGGGCCGGGACGCAGGTGCGCACCGCAAGCGAGGACGGCCTGCGGCAGGAGACGCCCTCTGCCCTGGCCCAGTGGGCTGAGCGCGCCGGGGCGGCCCTCCTCACCCTGGACCAGCGGCTCTGGAACGACCAGAGGCATCCGCTCTCCCGCACCTCAGGCGTCATCGTTCTGAAATTTACACCGGGGAAGCTAGACGAAGCGGAGCAAGCCTTCGCCTATGCCCAGCAGACCTACGGCGGAGACTACCGGCCGACCACGTGGAAAGGAGTCAAGATCCTCGCGACGCCGCTCACCTGCCTGCTGAAGATGCTCGCGCCCGATGGCGCCATCATCACCCAGGCCGTCGAGCGGGCCCCTCTGCAGGAAGGCGGGCCGAAGCCCCACAAGGGCGCGAAGAGTCGTGAGGCCGCCCGAACGGCGGCATAGGGAGGGAACCAACCACACCAGCACTCCCCGCCAAGGCTCCACACCATTGACGGGGATTCCCCTGCCGATGCCGGAGTTGCCTCCCCGGCCTCGGCGTTATCACGCCCGTCCCCCTTGGGGTCGGGCACCTCACCCGGCCTCCTCTGCCCTCACCCAGAGGAGGCCGCCTTTTTCTCAGCGGCGGGCAAGGGAGCGTGTCCGATGAGCGAGTGCCGGGCGCCGGATGTTGAATCCCCACGGCGCGATTGATGATAATTGGGTGAGCGCTCGATCGGCGTATCTTCGTAGCGTCCGGCCTGAACGTGCCGGATGATGGGAAACGGGAGACCGGATGGATGCCCGTGAGTAAAAGCAAGGAGATCTCCATGCGGCATTCCCGCGGCTGGCAGGCGCCGGGTGTGACACAGCTGGCCAGATTCATCATCCTCTATGGCCTCTGGATACTGCTCTCCGGGAAGTGGGACTTCGAATACCTGGTGCTCGGGCTGATAAGCTGCGGCCTTGTGGTCTACATGACCAGGCGGCTCGCCTCCTCCCTGGAATCACCGGGCTATGAGCCGCTGCCGCATGAATGGAGGTGGCTTGGAAAGACGGTCCTTCGCTTCCTCTGCTATCTGCCGTGGTTGCTCTTCCAGATCGTCGTTTCCAACCTGCAGGTGGCCTACTGTATCCTGCACCCGAAGCTGCCGATCGCCCCCTCTCTGTTTCGCTTCCGCTCCAGCCTCACGAAGGAAGTCCCGCAGCTGCTCCTTGCTCAATCCATCACGCTGACTCCAGGCACAATCACGGTGGACATGAGCAGAGGGGACTTCCTTGTCCACTCCCTCGTTGACTCCCGGAGCCAGATCGTCGGCAAGGGCGGCATGCAGGAGCGCGTGTCGGCCGTCTTTGGAGAGCCGTTCGCGGCCGATGGGGAGATCCCCACGACGGCGCCCTCCAAGGGAGCCCCGTAGCATGGACACCTTCGGCGGCGCGGCAACGGCCATCATCCTTATCAGCATCATCAATATGTATCGCCTGATCCAGGGCCGTACCCTGTTCGACCGGATGCTAGCCCTTGCCGCCATCGGGACAAACACCATCATCCTTGTTGGGCTTGCAGGCTTCGTCTTCTCGCGTCCGGAGATGTTTGTGGACGTGGCCCTTGCCTACGCCCTGCTCAATTTCGTCAGCATCGTTGTGATCAGCAAATACCTCGAACGACGGAAGGAGCAGTAACTCTGATGGATCTGGTGGGCGATGTCCTGCTCTGGAGCGGGGTCTTCTTCATCGGGCTGACCTGCCTGGGCCTCCTGCGCCTCCCGGACTTCTACACGCGCGCCCACGCCGTCTCGAAATCAGAGACCTTGGGGCTTGGCCTTCTGTGCGCTGGGATGGCCTTCCATGCGCAGGATGGTCTGGTCAGCGGCAAGTTCCTGCTCCTCCTCGGCTTCGGCGCGCTTATCAATCCCCTAGCCGCCCATCTCCTCACGCGCGCCGCTGTGCGGTCCGGTCTCGCTGTATGGACCAAGCGAGAGGCCAAGCCGGATGCCTCGGAAGAGACCGGGAGGTCATAGACCCATGCCCTGGGAAATAGAACTCGCCCTCTTTGGCCTCCTGATCCTCTCGGCCATCATCGCCCTGGAGGTTCGCGATATGCTGGCGGCGGTGGCGGCTCTAGGCTTCTACAGTTTCTTCACCGCCGTGTTGCTGGCCGTTTTAGGAGCCATTGATGTGGCCTTCACGGAAGCCGCCCTTGGGGCTGGAGTCATCGGAGTGCTCTTTGTGGCCGGGCTCTTCGTCATCGGAAGGAGGTCGGTGGATTGAAGCGCATCCTCCTGGTTTTTCTTGCCGGATTCGCCGCCCTGCTCATCTGGGCTTCTGCCGATCTGCCTGACCGGGCGGATACACAGGCGCCGGCCAACCAACACGTCTCCGACGAGTACATCGTTCGCTCCAAGGAGGACATCGGCGCGCCGAATATCGTGACCGCCGTCCTCGCCGATTACCGGGGCTATGACACCATGGGCGAGCTCATCGTCATCTTCACGGCCGGCCTTGCGTGCGTTTTTGTCCTTGCGGCCGTAAGGAAGCGCGATGATTAGACCCTTTGAAAGCAGCATCCTGCGGTACCTCCTTCGGGCGCTGGTTCCGGCCATCCTCCTTTTCGGCCTGTATGTGATCGCCCATGGAGAGGTCAGTCCAGGCGGCGGCTTTCAGGGAGGGGCCATCATGGGCGCAGGCATCGTGCTGGCCCGCCTCACGCTGGAGCGCCGCCGGTGGGCCGTCGTCCTCAGCACCAAGTCCGCCCTGGTGATCGCTCTTATCGGCGGATTGATCACCTTCGGCGTGGGCGTGGTGCCATTGCTGGCAGGCGCCAACTTTCTGGACTATAGCGCTCTACCCCTGCCGGCCGATGATGGGAAGGTTCTGCCGCATTTCACCCTGCGCTCTGTGGGTATCTTTCTCTTCGAGCTCGGCGTCGCCATGATGGTCATGTCCGTCATGGTTGTCATCTTTGACCATTTGGCGGACTACACCGATGATCGCTGAAATCGCCGCCCGCTTCCCCTTCTGGGCAACCGCTATCCTGCTCGTCATCGGCTTGTACGGCATGATCGGCAAGCGCAGCCTGGTGAAAAAGGTCATCGGGTTGAATATCTTCCAGTCCGCCGTCATCCTCTTCTTCATCAGCCAGGCCCTCAAGGCTGACGCTACCATCCCGATCCTTGAGGAATCCCCCGGCCCTATTGACCCGGATCGGTATATCAACCCCTTGCCGCACGTCTTCATGCTCACCGCTATTGTGGTGAGCGCCGCCATCACCGGAGTATCCCTGGCCTTTCTGGTGGTTATGCACCGGAGGTTTCGCACCTTGGATGAGGCCGAGATACTCAAGGAGGTGGGTCAGTAGGCATCGAACATGTGCCCATCCTCATTCCGGCTCCGCTCCTTCTTGCCGCTCTCCTTGTGCCTCTGGTGGCCCTCTGGCGGCCTAGGTTCGCCTTCCCCTTGACGCTGGCGGCGGCCGCAGGCTCTACCAGCGCCGCTGCCCTGGCATTGGCCCATACCGTTGATGGAGCCTCCCTCAGCTACGCCCTTGGCGGCTGGTCGCCGCCCCTGGGGATCGAATATCGCGTTGACCGCATCGGCGCCTTCGTCGTCCTTGTCACGCTGAGCGTCGCCCTGGTTGTTCTCATCGCCGTCCGTAGGGTCGCTCTCGCGGAATTCTCCGATCGCCTCGGCCCCTTCTACGGCCTGGTGCTGCTGATGCTGGCGGGCGTCACCGGCATGGTGGTTACCTTCGACCTCTTCAACCTCTTCGTCTTCATAGAGATCAGCTCCGTCGCCTCCTACGCTCTGGTATTCATGGGCGGCCCTAGGGGGATGGTCGCCGGTTTTCGTTACCTCCTGATCGGGAGCATAGGCGGCGGCTTCTATCTCCTTGGCGTCGGCTTCATCTACTTTGCCACCGGCTCCGTCAACATGGGGGATGTGGCCACTCTCCTTCCCGGGCTGGAGGGATCCCGGGCCGTGCTTGCCGGGGCGGTTTTCATCTTTGTGGGCCTTGCCTTGAAGATGGCGCTCTTCCCGCTGCATCTCTGGTTGCCGGACGCCTATGCCTATGCCCCCTCCTCCGTAAACAGCATGATTGCGCCCGTCATGACAAAGGCGGCCGCCTTTGCCATGCTTCGGATGTTCCTCAGCGTCTTCCCGCCCGGTTATTTGACGGATGACGTCCCTATTGCCGGCGCGCTCATGGTCATGGGCCTGCTTGGGATGGTCATCGGCTCTGCCCTGGCTGTCGCCCAGCGTGATTTCCGCAGGATGCTCGCCTTCAGCAGTATCGGGCAGCTTGGCATCATCGGGGTCGGCATCGGTTTGGCCACGCCTCTGGGGGCGGCGGCGGCCCTCCTTCACATCATGAACCATGCGGTTATGAAGGCCTGCCTCTTTGTGGTCGCCGCCGCCGTCCGTTTTCGCACAGGCCGCACGGACATAGCGGGCATGGCCGGCCTTGGCCGTG